>JBICHS010000151.1:0-5213 GCA_043101135.1 Phycisphaeraceae bacterium JB051 | reverse complement strand
CTGCGTGATCCCGCTGGCATTGACGTGAAAGACGCGATAGCCATGCCCTTTTTCATCCCAGAGTTTTGACGTTCCCCCCACGGTGTAGGACTTGGCGTCAGTGCCCTGCATGTCCCATTCACGGGTTTGATGCAGATGACCTGCAAGGACCGCTGAGACGTTGTATTTGCCCATGATTTTGAGCATCTTGTCCCGCGTACCACGAGGCCAGTTTTCATACTCGGTTTTCTCGTTAGCCTGATAGCGATACAACGGTCGATGCATTACCAGGAAAATGTGGCGACGGTTGGCAAGATGGTGTTCTTCAAGCGTTTTTTCAAGCCAATTCCAATGGGCGATATGTTCATCGCGGTCAATGGCATCATCTCTGGCAGTCTCGGAATTGATCATGACAAAGGCACAGTTGTGCACCACAAAGTCATAGTAATCCGCACCAAAACGATCACGGTACCGCTGCAGATCAACCAATGATTCGACATCATGATTGCCGGGAATCAGAAAGAGTTGGCGGTCATATTGCTTAACGCCCTGCATGAACAATTTCCATTGATACGGATTGTTCGAATGCACCAGATCGCCGGGCATGATGATAAAGTCGCTGGGCAAGGTGTTGAGCACTTTGGCTTGATCGACAAAACGCTGGTAGCTGCCATGCGCCATGCCGTTGCCATACCCAATCTGCGGATCACCGAGTAACACAAAACTGAAGGGACGGAACGTGTCACGGTCCTGTGCGTTCACCGGATTGCTCAGCAATGTCAGCGACATCAAGCATGTCCATACCAACAGCCATGTGACCGAGGATGCGGTCAACCGACGCTGATGATTGATTGGAACATGGATGCGGGACATCGTGCTTTTCTCCGAGATTTCGACTCTTTTTTCTACCTTGGCTTTGAGGGCTCGCCCATTAAGGGTTGGTCTTTTTTTCTCCAGCTTTCAAGTCTGGAACGATTGTGTCAGCTATGCGGATTTAAGCGCCCGCTTGAGGAATGGGCCGATGGTGTTCAAGCCCCCTGCTACACAAATCAAACTGGTTGAAAACGTTGGGTTAAGCATGCTGTCGATCAGGTGAACGAACAGGAACATGGCCATTGCTGCGATGACACCGATGTTCACATCTGACCAGAGTTTGACCGGACAGCCTGTGATGAATTGCCAAAGCGGGATCACGAAAACGGCCAGCAATGCCATGGCAGCAAAGAGGCCATGCTCGCCCATCCCCTGTAAAAACAGGTTCCAGACGGGTCGTTTGGATTCTTCGTTTTGTTGCCACCAATCCCATTGCCCCAATCCCATGACGGGTTGTTTTAGCGCGGGTTCCATGCCACGGGTCATGGCATTGACGCGCCAGCCCAGTGATCGCAGGCGTGAGACATCTTTGAGTTTGTTGACGGTTCCCTGACCAACGACTTTGCCGACCACCTGATCACCGCCTGCAACAAAGACACCGATGCCGACAATGCAGACAACTGCTGCTGCCCAGACGGGCTTGGGAATTTGCACACCCCGTTTGATCAAAGCAAAAGCAACCATGCCAAGCATCATCAAACCAATACCGCCCAATGATTGTGTAAACAGCGATGAGAAGACAAGGATCAATACGGTGACATGCGACGGGACAAACAGGATTTTGGGTAGTGCACGACACATGTGCATCCAGAATGCCAGTAGCGCGATCGCAGGCATCCATATCCCCAGTTGGCTGCCATGCTCAAGCATGAGAACCGGTCGATAGCCGATCGCACGGTCAATGCCGTCAAAGTAGTACGGGTGATATTGGTACAAAAGCTCGTAAAACAAGGGCCCAAACACGCCTTCGATGATACACAGCGGTGCATAGATCAAGCCTGCAATCACAAGCGAAATGCCTAACTCGCGCATGGGTTTGATGTCAGAAAAGTAAAGCCTGCCAGCGATGTAGGGACCGCCCCAGGCGATCATGTGGTAACTAAGATTTAGTAAAGTTTGCTCAATGGTCAGTTGATTGAACAAGCCGGAGAACAAAGGCGCGATACACCAGATGGCCATGGGAATGTCGAACCATTTGGGTTTGAGTCGACGCAGCGATTTGAAGTCGGCAAGTAGCATGCCCAGCAGCACGGTGATGCCGATCACGGTTGAACGCGTAAGCCAATACGGGCCGATGAGCGCGGTGCCGATTCCGGTGGTTGCGGCCACGGTGAATTCGTCGGCCTGCGCGATGGTCGGGTCAGTAAAGTCCGGCACCATGAAATTGGCGGTAGGCAGCAAGCACCATCCGCCAATCAAACACACCATCGCAGCGCAGCGTGGGGGCAGGACAAAAAACAGGATGACGCCCAGCAACACAGCCAGGCCGAAGATGATCAGAATCATCACGTCTCTCCGTCAGACTCTCGATTCCAGATGCACGCAATGCGCACCCGTGACTCACACCAAGTGCTACCACATGCCTGAATGAATGCCGCATTTTGCAAATCTCAAAAGCAGAATCTTTGGTCAGTGATTCAGCCTGGCGCGGTTATGCGGACTGAGGGGAAGAAAAATGACGTCACCAGTATCACATCACATTGTTCCCAAACACCGACCGGGACATAATCCAACGGATAACGCAGCTTCGGAGGGAGAAAGCGAATGTCTGCAATGAATCAACTTGTTTTGACATTGGCCTATGCCAATGACTGGAATCCCACGCGATTGCTGGGGACACTGAGCTTCGCATTGACATCAGGTCTTTGCGGGCTGGTTGTCTATCTGTGTTTTTTACGACGTCAACGCCGTGATCCGGGCCACAGCATGGGCCGTTGGATCGGCTTGCTTGTCGCGCAGTTGGCCATGCTTGTTGAATTGCAAACGAGTATGCGCTTTGATGCAGGCGAAGTCCTGCGCAGCGTGATCCGTGATATGGATCTGTACGAAAACCGTCGGCAATTACAGGCGATGGCATTCGTCGTCGTTGCAATCCCGATGATTGCGATTTACTCCACTGCGTTTTACATGGTCCGCAAGCGTGGCCTGCCGGTGATTCTGGCAGTCGGTGGGACGTTGGCAAGTTTGAGCTTGTTCTGCCTGCCGTTGATCTCACTGCATGCCATTGACCGGATCATGTACCACCACATCGGCCCGGTGATGCTCATTAGCCTGATGTGGTTTGGTAGTGCAGCGGTCACCTTCGCAGGTGGTGTCAAAGCGATGATTGCATCACGAAACGCCCTGTTTTCAAGGGTTAATCCGCGTGATTCGCGCCACTCTCAGCAACATACTTCGAGGCCCGGTGCAAGGACTCAAAGGTCCCCGCGTCCGTCCACCAACCCTCGAGAATTTCATAACTCAGGTCGCCGCGTTTGAGATAGAAGTTGTTGACATCCGTGATTTCCAACTCACCACGTGCTGAAGGCTCCAGTGAGTTACACATGTCAAAGACATCCGCGTCATAGAAGTAAATCCCGGTCACCGCGAGATTGCTCGGCGGGTCTGCCGGTTTTTCAATGATGTCGACGACTTTCTGATTATCGTCCAAAGCCACCACACCAAAACGCTGGGGGTCTTCGACTTCCTTGAGCAGCACCTTGGCGCCGGACTTCTGGGTAAAAAACTCGCCAGCTGCTTTGCGGATGTTCTTTTCGATGATGTTATCACCGAGGATGACACAGATTTTGTCACCATCAGCAAAGTCTTCAGCCAATCTCAGGGCGTCGGCAATGCCGCCTTCACCTTCCTGATAGGCATATTCAAGATGGCTGATCCCCAGTTCCTTGCCGTTCTTGAGCAGCTTGAGAAAATCGCCAGCATGCTCACCACCGGTGACGATGAGGATTTCCTTGATGCCGGCATTCACCAGGCATTGGATCGGATAGTAAATCATCGGCTTGTCATAAACCGGAAGCAAATGCTTGTTGGTCACGCTTGTCAACGGACGCAGACGCGAGCCCAAACCACCAGCGAGAATCACACCCTTCATGAGCAACCCCTTTATCTTTCGTGCGAGATCATTTTTAACATACTGTGGGCAAGATGTAAGTCGCAATCCTACAACGTGCAAATCCTACGCGAAGTTTTTACTCAGCGGCTGGATCTTTTTAACGATTATAGGGACGGTGAGATCAGCAGGACAATCGCTAGTTAAGCTGCTGTGAATTGACGCAACCTTGGTCCAAGTCAATCCAGAGCCTTACCCCAGCCCGTTTTCCACGAGCATTCTCACCAAGGTTGGCAAGCTGCTGGCCTGCATCTTCTGCATCACGCGGGTGCGGTAGACTTCGATCGTCTTGTGGCTGAGTTCCAGATCGTCAGCGATCTGGCGATTGGTCATCCCCTGACAGATCATTTGCATGATCCGCTTTTCCTGCGGGGTCAATCGGGCCACACGGTTCATCAAGTCCTGATGACGATTCGGATCATCACGGCTTTGGGCATCCAATGCCAAGGCCTGCTCGATGCGCTCAAGCAGCACATCATCGTCAAAGGGCTTTTCCAGAAAATCAAAACCACCGCTGCGGATTGCGGCAATGGCGATGGGAACCTCGGCATGACCGGTGACAAAGATCGTGGGCAAAACGCAACCCTGCTCGTGAAGCAGGTTCTGCAACTGCAGGCCATCCATCCCGGGCATTCGGACATCAAGCACGATACAACCGACCATGTACGGTTGATAGACATCCAGAAATGTCTGGGCAGACCCAAAAATCTGGACATCATAGCCGTGCGATTCAATCAACCACGCCATCGACTCACGAACAGCAGCATCATCATCAACCACGAAGACGGTGGGCTTGATGGCCTGTGATGGCTTTGAGGTTGGCATGGACATGACACTGCTTCCGATCTGATAACCGTTGGACAAGAATGACCAGGAAGGATTTAAAAATACCAAGCCTGTGAGGTGTCGCTCAGCCGTGAACCAGGCCCCCGGTCATCTCTCTTCTCTCGCTGCTCAGTGAAATGGGCAGGCAGCCAAGCCGACAGGTGAAAAGACAGACCAAACATTTGGCAGACCTGTCGACCGCAACCATTTCACGCAACAATTTTGTATCTAAGATTCGCCCAAGTATCAAGCGAAAAACGGCAGTTCCTGCAAATGCTTTGCACCTTAACTGATCCAGACACTGAGCATCAAAGGCCCGAAGGTCGCCCGGAGGCCGATCAGGGGATGATTTTAATCTGACTGACCTTGTCGACCTGAATTTGTGGTACCCCCTTGCGTTCCTTGACTTCGCCGGTGACCTGGATGG
>JBICHS010000150.1:0-3650 GCA_043101135.1 Phycisphaeraceae bacterium JB051 | reverse complement strand
GCAGCTTGCCCACGGCGGAAGCGGGATTCTACCAGTTCAAGCACCTGCTCATTGATCTTGATTTGTTCGTCAAGCAGTTTGATCTGCCCGAGTTGCTCAATGAGTTGATACCAGGTCTGGGCAACGGAAGAAGTCAGTGTAATGGCAGCTGTGTAGACATCGTACTCAGATGCCTGCGCATCGAATGATGCTGCATCTTGAGCAGAACGTAATTTGCCCCAGAGATCCAGTTCATAACTGGCAGTCAGTGACATGCTGTAGCTGTTGTCGGTGTTTCGTGAACCGTTACTGCGACGGACCTCACGACTGATTCCTGCTGAGGCATCAAGTTGCGGCTTCAGAGGCGCCCCGACTTTACGTGCCTGGGCTTGCGCCAACGCAAGACGATCCCATGCAATCTGCAGGTCCAGATTCTTCTCTAGCGAATGTTCGATCAGATCGTTGAGTTTGTCATCCTGCAAAGCAAGCCACCATTGGTCGGGCAGTGGTTGTTCACCTTCGATGGTAAAAGTCTGTGGCAAAGTCACAGGTGTTGAGACCTGGGCCAGCGGTTGGGTGCATGCGTTTGCCAGGCAGAGAACACTGCCCAGAAGACACCAGCTTGTGGACCGAAAAAAGTTGTGTGACATGTTTTTCATAACGTATTGGTATTCCCGTTGGACGGTTGATGTTGACGACGGATTGTTTCGATTCCCCCAAGGGTGAACGCGAGAATGTGATCGGTGAATTGCTCGACCAGTTCATCGGTTACAGGACGGTTGGCAAACTCCAACGGCATCCTCCCGCCCTTAAAACCAATAGACAAACACTGACTGATGAAACTGAAAGTACACATGGCAATAACATCCGGTGGCACGCCATCTCCCAGTAATTCGCGAATCAATGCATTAACGTGCTGACGAATGGGTTCAATGACCTTGAAACGAATGTCCTTGGAGATGATGCTTTGCTGACCCATCTCACGCAGAAGCAGTTGCCCGGCGTGGCCTAATTTCCCGGTGTCCATCACGCGGTGTAGCAGGGAATAAATCGTCGCTCGCAGACGTTGTCTGGGAGACGCGTCAGCAGGCAGGTTCCCGTGAATGGGGTAAATTTGCTGTGCCAACATAAAGGCCTGACGCCAGGCTTCGGCATACAAGTCTTCTTTGGAGCCGAAATGGTAGTTCACTGATGCAATATTGGCCTGGGCCAGTTTGCAAATTTCAGCAACCGTCGTACTGCGAAAACCATTTCGGGCAAAGAGTTGGCTGGCGACATCAAGCAGCCGTTGTCGTGTCGAAGGCTCATGAGCCGTGTCTTGTTGGGAATCGAGTCCTGTCATAGTCTTATTTTGCCATATCAAATCGTTATTTCAAATGTATATTTGAAAAGTTTGTACAAAAAAAGCGAAAAGATATATAAATCGCTTTAGTGAAAAAGTTTAATGATGTGTTATATTTTGGCAATGTTGGCAGAAAACGACAATATGACGCAGTCAAATCTTGTGTTTTGACCGTATGGGCAACTGCAAGGATGCATGTTAACCATTGTGATGTCGTGTCACCCTGCATCAGATGCAACGTGCATAAAGCCCGCAGGTGGGAATGACACAAATTAAGACGGCATGGAGATTAATGTATGCGTATCGATTGCAGAATTGTTTACATGCAATGGCAATTCGCAGCGAGAACGGTATGAGCCACAGATCACCTGCCAACACCTGCATGAATCAAGTAGACAAATCATCGCTGTTTTTCTGTCTGATTTTGTACGATACAAATTGCGTTGTTGATTAGATTTTTAATGCTTTGAATCGAGCTGCTTGGAGCTTCAAATGGTCTACCACCAGATCCAGGCATTGGGTTCGTTCTGATAGGAAAGCTCTTCATAACGCATGGATTTAACGTGACCGTCCACGAAAAACGTATTGCCGGAGTTGTTGGCAAGGTGCCGAAAGGAGACCGGCTTGGCCCAACTGGCGGTCGACCAGCTGTTGACATAACGATAGCCATCACTGGTGAAAGTATAGTCCAGATCAGCCAGGACGCGATCTGCACCGATGACGATCTGTGATGGCTTGAGAACAACCGTTCGTTTGTGTCGCCAACGTTTATTGCGCATGGCAAAGTTCAAGCCATATGAATTGATGTTGCCCGAGTAATCACTGCTGTAGGTTGCTGGGCAATTGACCACACTGGTCGGGTCGGTGTGACGGGCGCCACTGACATAATCTCGAATGGAGTGAATCCAGCGTGGTCCTGAGCCATTGAAGACATACGTGAAACTATCATCGTTGTCTTCTGCGTAGGCGTGTTCAGCGATACCGATTTGCTTGAGATTGGCAGCACACTTGACGTTGGTCGCGCTGTCTTTGGCTTTATTCAAAGCAGGCAAGAGAATGGAAATCAACAGGGCAATGATGGAGATCACCACCAGAAGTTCGATGAGCGTAAAAGCGTTGCGTCGCATGAGATTGATCCTCTAATCAAGGATTGCAATGAAATTGAATGTCGCAGTCGGGTGAGAACTCAACGCGGTCCCCAAGCTGTATCACCAGCATGCCATGTTCCTTGCAGGCAAACGGATTCGGGCATTTTCCCCTTGTTTTCCAGTGCATTGAGGAACATGTGTCCAGCCAGCTTGCCGATATTCGAACGATCCGTTTGAACCGAACACAGCCCCGGCCAGGCATGCTCTGAGTCATTGGAAACATCCAGCGTTGCCAGGCCGTAGTCATAGCCCGGGCGCATGTTTTCGTGAAGCATGGTGTGCATCAGGCTCTGTGCAAATTGATGTCGTGATGTGATGACTGCCACATCAGGCCCGAGCTTTTTGGCAATCTCAGTTGGTGATCGACCAATCCACGAATGCGTGCATGGCAGGGTGTCTCCTTGCAGATCAAAGTCGCGCATGGCTTTGTCCAAGCCTGCCTGCCGATCACGATGCGAGTAATGTGACCAATGCAGCGCATAGTCCATCCAGATGATCTTGCGATACCCAAGCTCTGCCAGGTTCTTCGCTGCAAGATACGCATTGTGCTTCTCATCCCGGCGGATACAACCTTGCGGGCGGTTAATGTCAGTGTCGACCCAGATGCAAAGTTCGACAGATTGTTCGATGCGTTCATATACATTTTGATCCGCATGACCACAGACAACCACGCCATCCAGAACTTGCTCGCGGAAGATTCGCGATTCACTGCCGGGTTTACTGAGACTGCCAACCGGGATCATGGAACAGATATACCCCTTGGGGCTTAGTAGCGCATTGAGACCGAGCATGATTTCGTAAGCATCGACCGTGTTAAACCACGCTTCAGGATTGGTGTGCATCACCAGGCCGATGTTGCGTGTTCGCTGGGTGACCATCGAACGGGCAGCAGCATTGGGGCGATATCCAAGCCTCTTTGCAGCATCCAGAACACGATCCCGCGTCTCTTGCTTGTACGGTTTGTCCGGTCGATCATTGAGAATATGACTGACCGTCTGTACGGAGACGCTGGCTTGTGCGGCTACTTGTTTGAGCGTGATTCGACTCATGAACACCTTGTCACTTACGTTATTTTTGCACGTAGTCATATCGTTATGACAAACTATCATAGCGTTATGATTAATCGTAGCCTTGATGCTTATCAAGTCAATTACGATATCTGAAAAAACTCACATCAGACT
>JBICHS010000149.1:0-3308 GCA_043101135.1 Phycisphaeraceae bacterium JB051 | reverse complement strand
ATCTGTTGATTTGGGCAAAACACAAGCCGCCAGATGAATGACCAACGGGAATGAATCTGACGGGTATCTGTTAAACCAACCTCCAGTTCGACCCGTCAGATTCGATCAATGATCTCATCTGGCGGCTTGTGTTTGGATTTGATTCGCAGCGTGTTGTGACGCAACGCTGGTTCTCGATTCAAAGCCGTGACGCTCCTGAGTCACGAGTTGCCTTTCGTATTTGTATAAAGCAACAAGACAACCCGTGCCCCGGGAGGGACACGGCTTTTGAACGTGAACACAAAAAAAACACCCTTGCATCGTGATGACGCAAGGGTGTTTGTTGTTCGATCAATTGATCAACCTTTACTTCCCGCCATTCTCAGGGGAAAGCTTCCGGGGGGCCGGGGGTTCCGGAGGGCCGGGGTGGGTTAGATCAATTCTGCTTTTGCGAGGTAGTCCAGACAGACCTGGACGGACTCGGCCACACTCAGTTCGTGGGTGGGCAGGAGCAGTTCGGGCTTTTCGGGAGCTTCGTACGGATCGTCGATGCCGGTGAAACCCTTGATTTCGCCAGCACGGGCTTTCTTGTACAGGCCCTTGGGGTCACGTTCTTCGGAGACTTCCAGGGGGGTGTTGACGAAGACTTCGGCGAAGTGAATGCCAGCATCTTCGTGAAGCTTGCGGGCGGCATCGCGGTCTTCGGCGTAGGGGCTGATGAAGCTGGCGATGGTGATCATGCCGGCGTCAGCGAAAAGCTTGGACACTTCACCGATGCGGCGGATGTTTTCAGCACGGTCTTCAGCGGAGAAGCCCAGGTTCTTGTTCAGGCCAAAGCGGATGTTATCGCCGTCAAGACGGTAAGCGTGCTTACCACGTTGAAGCAGGACTTGTTCCAGGGCGACAGCCACGGTGGACTTACCGCTGCCGGACAAACCGGTCATCCAAAGGGTGCAGCCTTTCTGACCCATGTTGGCGACACGTTCTTCGCGGGTGACGTTGCCTTCGTGGTAGGTAATGTTGGTGGCTTTCTGTTCTGCCATCAGTAATTCTCCAATATGAGGTAATGAGGTCGTTTTTCTCGCTACATTCTTCGAGCCCGGCGATCTTAGAGACTATCGCTTAAGAGTTCAAGTGTTCATACATTAAAAGATTTGCCCGGTTATGATAGGCTCCATGCAAACCCTCGAACTCCCACAACCGTTGCAGGCGGCACTCGCGCCCCTTTTTGAGAAGCTCCCGTTGGATCAGGCCATGCAAGCGTTGGTCGTTCACAGCCCCCTTTCCGCCCAGTTGAGCAAGCTCGTGCAACAGCTCATTGCTGATCCTACGGTCGCAGCCAACCCCAAGCTGTGTTCCGCGTTATGGCTGTACGTCGATGAGCTGGATTTGTCGCACACCATCAGTCAGAACCTCAAGGATGCCGACGGCTCGTATTGGCATGGGATCATGCACCGCCGCGAAGGC
Organism: Phycisphaeraceae bacterium JB051; assembly: GCA_043101135.1. Classification (GTDB taxonomy): domain Bacteria; phylum Planctomycetota; class Phycisphaerae; order Phycisphaerales; family Phycisphaeraceae; genus UBA7800. The sequence goes on along the minus strand of JBICHS010000149.1, from coordinate 1,862 downwards.
GACTTTGGCAACAGTCATTATTGGTTTCACAATGTCGGCCGACATCACCCGGTCTATGACCAGATCGATGGCTATGATCCGCATGAGATGATCGACGACGTGCAAGCCAACCCCAGGGTCGAGCAGTTGGTCGAGCTGCAACGCGCCGAGTGGGTCGCGTTGGTGAATCACTGCGTGGCGTGAAGACGTCGAGTGAATCAATGACATATGACGCTGACAAAGCCGTGACTCTCCTGAGTCACGGGTTGCCTTGGTGACTTATGGAAATACGAAAAGGCAACCCGTGCCGCAGGAGCGACACGGCTTTGATCGTCACGCGCTTTTGAAATCGCATTCAACATCAACACGCCCCCAACCCCGCGTTTTCATATTGTTTTTGATAGTAGACACCCTGCGACAGTCGGTTTAGACTCAGGGTCGGTCAAATCGCATCGTTTGGTCTTGACCGCGGTTGGTTGTTGTCATCATCAATCTATTTTGATTATCCCCTACAGGACAACACCCCTTTATCACAACCCTTTTGAAAGGATCGAACATGAACCGTTCACTGCTGACCAACGCTCGCACACTCCTGCTAACCTGCCTTTGCGTGGTGGCCATGATGGCTCTCACCGTCAAGGCTGAGACGACCACCGTCACCATCAAGCCTGACGCCAAAGGTGGGCATAACGTCGAACTGGCTGAACACGAGCTTGGTCTGGAAGTCAAAACCAAGGAAAAAGGTGATGCCATCATCGTCACCGAATTGCAAAAGCCCATCACCTCGGGCACCGTCACATTCAAAGTCAGCTACCAGTCCACACTCACCGAACCCAAGGGCTATCGCAACGGCATGTTACTCTTTGGTTCAAAGCGTGGCGTGGGCAACCTCGTTGCCGCAGGCACCCTCATCGGCGGGCGCACGCATGTGATCAATGTCCGTAACAAAAAGCTTTTGAAAAATGTCAAAGCCAAGATGAAGAACAACGAGAAGTTTGACGCAGTGGTCACCGTGGACCTTGATGCCAAGACGATCAAGATGGTGGTCAACGGCACGGAAGTCGAAAACGAACTGCCCGCCAAGTTCCTGCCAATCAAGTTCGTCGGTTACAACGTGGCCAACACGTCCACGGCATTCAGCCCGGTCAGCATCGAACAGTGATTGATTGTTCAAACGCAAAACCAGCCAAACACACCAACCCACGTTCCATCGAGCGTGGTTTTTTTTGTGCGTGAAAATAACCTGCTTGATCTGGCTCAAGGTTTGAAATTTCCATTACACTTAACATCAACATTGGCCGACCAATCCGTTAGAAAGTTTCAATGTCGATCAAACAACAACAGCAATCCATTCGTGCCATGATCCGGCTGTTCTGTCGGCATCATCATGGCAAGCATGATCCGCTGTGTGATGATTGCCAAAACCTGCAGGACTATGCGATCATCCGTTTGTCGCGCTGTCGCTATGGTGATGACAAACCGTCCTGTCGGCAATGTGTGACGCATTGTTATCAAAAACAGATGCGTCAGCAGATGATCAAAGTCATGCGTTATGCCGGCCCGCGCATGATGCTCTATCACCCGATCATGGCAGTACAACATCTCTGGACGGAATGGCGTAGTGAGCCCAAAGCATCAGTCCCCGAGAAAAAGTCCTGCCAGGTTTCGACGTGTTGTAATGAAGCATCACAAAAGAAGTAGCCTGCATTCCCAACCCGATCCAACTCAAGCCGCCAGATGAATGACCGACGGGAATGAATCTGTCGGGTCGCATGATCTGCCTGCTCCTATCTGTCAGATTCAATCGCAGCGTTCTTTGATCGGCAGCTTGTGTCTGCCTGATCGCATTCATATTGATCGCTGACGTTTTCAAAAACTCGCCC
>JBICHS010000148.1:0-2724 GCA_043101135.1 Phycisphaeraceae bacterium JB051 | reverse complement strand
CGCCTGGTGCAAGCCAAAGTCGAGTTGGCTTTGCAACGCCCTGCTGGTGCTTTGGTCGCATTGGATTTCCATGATCTGTATGCTCCGCATCAACGTGACCTGCCACAGGTTGCCTGTGTACGTGCTCACGCGATGATGCAGGATAAGAAAACGTTCAAGGCTCAGCAGATCCTTCAGCAAACGGTCAAAGACTATCCCGAGTCTGCGATGACACATCGATTGCTGGCTCAGGTGTTGTTGACCACGCATCAGAAAATTGATGCCATCCGTCATCTCACCGAAGCGGTGAAACTTGAACCGGATGATGTGATCAGCACCCGGACGCTGGCAACGCTGCTTGAAGAAACCAACCCGCGTCAGAGTCTTGAACTGATGCAATCACTTTCTGACGAAGCCCGCACCCCTGACGAGATGCTTTACCAGGCAAGATTGCACAAAAAACTCGAACAACTCTGCGAAGCCGAAACCATCTACGACACCCTGATCAACTCAGAGATTTCAGACCCGTGTATTTTCATCGAAGCTGGCAAACTAGCTGATGAGATGGGTGAATATGACCGTGCAGTGGAACGTCTTGAGAAGGTGACCACGTGCAGCGAAAAGATAGCTTTCGAAGCACTCTGCGAATTGGCAACCGTCCACATGCATGGTGGCAACTTCGATCAAGCTGGACTCTGCTGGTGGAAGGCTTCGCGTCTTGAACGAACACAATCGCGTCCGTGGGCCGGTGTCTTGGTTTGCGCCCTTGCCAGTGGTAAGCCGACGTTGGTCACCCGCGCCAGTGACATGCTCGACCAGCGATGCAATCCCATCTCGCGTCGCGAACTGGTTTCGGAACTGTGGATGCATGCAGCGACCGGCAAGACGATCAACCAGCAGACCCAAGAACAAACTGTCGCAGAACCGCTGATCGCATCACCGTTGCAGACCATGCTCGATCATGCGTCACATATTCTTGCAGAACATGCAGAACAATTCCCCGAACGTGCCGACACGTGGTATCACCTGGCCAATTGTCAGTATGCTGACGGCTTACACAGCAAGGCTCTGGAAACGGTCAAGCAGGCGATCAAGATCAATCCCAAGTACAGCACGGCCATCGCGCTTCACGAACAGCTTGCCGAAGCTGCGTGAGATGTGAAACAGGATTCAAAAGTAAAACCATTCAGACAGGAATCGGATCAAACCGGTTCCTGTTTTTTGTATATGGCCCCCGCAAATCAATATCAGGTGTTTTGTTGGAGTTGAATAAGTGCGCTTAAAACCCGGTCAAGATGGCCGGGCTATGTGCATATAGCCGAGACATTCTGACTCGGTTGCCTTGGAACGGTGTACCTTAAGTCAGGTACAATGGTCGACTGGTGACGCTAAACCGCAGACGCTTATTCGATCTCTTCATCAATGAGCCGGAAGGTGAACTTGCGTTTGAAGGAGCGGTCGATTTTCTTGACCAGTTCGCCCTTGGCTTTCCAGTGATAAACGCTGGTGAGAATCGGACTATCGATGCCTGCATAGCCACTGGATTTGAGTATCCGGGCTGTGATCACCACACCGTCTTTGGCAAAGGTGATCTCCACGACGGGGTTGGCTTTGGGCCAGATGCTTGCCTGTGTAACTGCGGTGAAACGTGGGACGCGGGTCTGGATTTCAATGCCTTTACCGACGATCACCCCACCGATCTTGCCTTCGATTTCATGATGATCCAGGCTGTATGGCGGGGACTCTTTTTCTTCACGTGGGATCACGGTCAAACGCGGCTGATCTGCGATCTGGTCTGCCTTGTAAGGTTGGGCGATCGACTCTTGCTTTTGGGGTTGGGCTTGAGGTGTCGGTTTGGCTTGCTCGCGAGGTTGGACCTGTGGCGTGGGCTCAACACGCTGTGGTAGCGGCGCCTCGGGCTTGACCGATGGGACAGGCTCATTGGGAACCGTCGTCTGGGGCATCACAGCGACCGACGGCGTCTTGGACGTGATGGGCTGCTCATGAGCAATCTTCTCAGGAATATCCATCTCCGGTGTGATCACAGGCACGGGAACCGGCAACTGTTCGGAGGGCTTTTGAATCGGTGATGACTGAGCAACGGCTTTGGGTTGAGGCTGCTGTGTGACCGACTCCACCGGCTTTTGCGGTTGCTGCGGTTTAACGGGCTCAGTTTCCTGCGGGGCCTGTTGCGGGGAAGGCTCAGCAGGTGAGCCCTGCGGGCGTGGCGTGGTCTTCTGGGTGACCATCACATTTGATGCCGGGTCCACTTCGGTGGGCGCGACTTCCACGGGGTCGGCCAAGCGTTGCAGCGCTGCCTGCTCGGTTTGTGATGGCATGGCGATGAGCTTTTCAAAGTCGTCATAGCCGATCCAGTTGAGCGTTAAAATCTCCTGCGCATCATCCTTGCCAAGCAGTAGATGATCTTCTTCGAGCTTTTCTTTTTCCTCTTTGAGTTCCTCGTTTTTATCTTCTTTTTCAGACTTTTCAGGCATTTGCTCGATGGGTTCACGCAAGCGTTCCTGACGCAGATGCAGCGAACTGAGCATGCCAGAGAAAACAAGGATGTGAAGCAATAGCGAGACGATCATCGCAATGGCGACGGGCAGCCATGAATCATCGCGACAGGTTGTGACAGTGAGTGTACTCATGAGGTCACAGCAAAAACCAATACCAGCCAATCATCAGGAACCGGGCGCACCGACAATGGTGAACTCCGTGATCCCGGCAGCGCGGACTTTTTCG
>JBICHS010000147.1:0-7972 GCA_043101135.1 Phycisphaeraceae bacterium JB051 | reverse complement strand
GCCAGCAGACACAAAAAGTCATAAACAACCCAAAAGAAAAGGAAATACAAAATGTAATACCAAACACACTTGACAGGTCAATACATATCAGATTCGTCCTCAAAGCAGGACTCATCTGGCGGCTTGTGTGCCTTGAATGCTCAAACTCAAGACACGGTTTTGTGATCCGAATAACAGTCTGTCTGCCAACCAATCACTGCTTGAGCTTGTACGTCCAGCGGGTCACCTGGCCGACGATGCGCGTGGGCATGAGGATGGCCTGGCGGGTGTTGTGGAACACGTTGGTGCTCACATCCCGAAGCAGGTCGCGGGTGGCTGTGGCCTTGGGTTCGTCCAATCGCAGGATCAATAGACACACGATAAACCGGATCACCACCACCAAAAGCATCAGCATCACGTGGTACGTGATCACCATGTCCAGTGAGGGGAGCTCAATGCGAACCCCTTTAAACAGCGAGGCAAACAGCGACCCCAGCGCGCCGGAGATAATCCCACCAATGGCGATGGCAAGGGCGTTGATGGCCACCGCCGCACTGGTCCCACCTTGCTTGGAACTTGAAAAGTCCAGCAGGATATTGAGGTTGGTGATCTCCCAACCCGGTAGACAGGCCGCTTCGATAATCACGATCGGCAAAGCGATGAGCAGATGCACCAACCCGCCCTGGCCGGCAATCACCCAGCCCATGAATCCGATGGTCATCACACTCATGCACAGCAGCATCACCGGTTTCTTGCCATGCTGATCAATCCGTCGGCCCCAGAAGCGGTAGGTGAACATGGTGATCAGACGCTGCATGGCAACCATCAGCAGGTTGGCCATGAATGCCGTCATGTTGCCCACGTCGAACATGTATAGCCAGATGTACTGACCGATGAAGCCGGTCCCGATGAGGAAGATGAAGTTGACCAGCAGGTACCGGCGAAACGCGCGATTGGCCAGCGGTTTTTTGAGATCGTAAAGCAGCTGCGGGTTCCAACCCTTGGCGACAACCGGCTTGGGGTCGGGCGCTAAGGCATGACGCAGAATCGCAAAAAAGCCGATGAGCCCACCTAACGCCAGTAACATGCTGCAGAGTTTGAGCATCAACAGCGGTTGTCTGGCTTCGGCTTTTTCCGCAATGTCGATCAGGTATCCCACACCAAGCACCACCGCCAGAATCACCGGTTGGCTCCAGCGCAGACAGAAGCTCACAAACCGACCGCGCAACGACGGTGGCACCGCGTCCGCCAGCCATGCCGTGTTGGCCGGACCAGCCAGGTTGTTGAAGATCCAGTTGATTGTCACCAGGGCAACGAGCAATCCCCATCGCAGTGATTCCTGTTCTTCGGGGATCACCCACGGGATCAGGGCAACGAAAACCCACATGAACCGACCGATCAGAAAACAGGACACCGCGGTGGCCTTGCGATGACCAAAACACTCGAGCATGATGCTTGCTGGAATCTGAAACAAAGCACCGATAAACGGAGCAGCAGCGAGAAACCCGAAATAGCTGTCAGGCAGGTTGATGCTCTTGGCAAACTTGGTGAACGCGGCGCCGGTGATGATGAAAATCCAGACATTGGATAAAATCCATCCCAAAGGAACATGCTTGACAAACTGTCGCATGTCCGAGTCGCGGCGACTTCTGCGGTTTTCTTCACGGAACCATTTGGGCAGTAGGGGGCGCTTGTACTGCATGGGCTCAGACCTTTTGGAGGATGGCCAACGTCTGATCCGAAACAGGTATGAACCGGCATCGGGAGTCCGATTCGCCAGGCAACACAGCTTCGGGGTAATCAGGGAATCCAGACACGCAGACAGGTCGCTGATCCAACGCTTATCAGGGTCACACAACCCGCTGACACGTATGCTGGGTAATTTACAAGCGGGACATGCTATCGCGCTTGAAACAGGTGGCAACCCCTAAAATGGCCAGAAAAATGAGAAAGACCATTTTTTGAGAGATTGGCGGTCTACAATCATGGGTATACCCGCGCTCAGTGCAAAGGACAACCCATGCCACAACCGATGTTCTGCCTTGGTGGCTATGAACTCAATCGCTATCACACGTATCCGCACAGCAACGGGTTTACGGTCGATGGTCGTCAGATGGTCGTGATGCAGATGATGCCTGATCACACCTCACTATGGTTATTGACCACGGACTTGCTCGGTACATCACCGCAGACCATTTCGCCCGGGCGTCGGATTGCTTCCTTTGACCTGCCTCAACCGGTTCGCGATAAAAAGCCGATTCCCATCTGGCCGGATATCGCGATCAACAAGAACATCCTCACCGTCTCTGTACAGGACAGTATCTGGTTACTGAATCTCGATGAGATTGGCAGTAAGCCACAACTCATCTATGTCGCCCCCAAGGGTTGGGAGCTTTCTGATCTGACAAGCCTCAAGCCCGACGCCTCTGCGGTGTGTTTTGGGATTTATGATCAGGACAACCACATCAGCCGTTGCATGGAGATTGATCTTCAGACCCAGCAACAGCAGGTGCTCCTGGAAGATACCACGCGCTTGATCAACCATTTTCACTACAGTCCTCATGATCCGGATTGGATCGGCTTTGCCCATGAAGGACCGACTCGTGAAATTCCTGATCGTGTCAACGGCTATCATCCGACTCTGGCGCCCAGCGGTCGGTGTCTCTTTGATCAACAGTCAGATGAAGCAGGCAAGCGGCTGGCTGTGGGACATGAACGCTGGTGTTTCCATGAAGCGTCCGCCATTGCCGTAGCCTACGGCGCCAGTCCGACTGGGCCGCGCGGGCTTTACCGCATCTTTGCTGATACCAGTCTGCCTGCCCGGCTCATCAGTGAGGCGGATCGTGATTGGCATTGCAATGTCAGCCGTGATGGCAGGCATATGGTCGTGGATACCTCAGGTCCATCGGATCTGCCTGGTTGCGGTTGGGACGATGCGGGCAAAGTCAGTGATGTGGTTTATCTGAACCCAATCACCGGCCAACGGACTTTGCTTGCTCGGACGCAATTGGCGATTCACCCCTGGCATCCACACCCGAGCTTCAGCCCCGACGGGCGCTGGGTCTTTTTCAACGATTTCAATGGTGATACCAATAACCCGCGCGGGCGGGTTGGCTGTGTCAGCTTGGATTTACTCTGAAAAACATCATCTTTGTCCAGTCAGCGTCTGGACCTGTTATCAGCTGCCTCTTGTGATATTGAACGGGGCCCTGGCATCCTGTGCCGCGTCAGTTGACGTGGGGATGGGGTTGTGAGGTCTTGTTTTGCAGCATTATCTGACTTTGCGATCGTCCAGAAATCATAATACATCCGTAGTCCGCCGATAAGTCGAAATTCAAAAGCTCCCATTCGTCACAGGTCATACCAGATTTCAAAAGAGATATCCCGCATGTTCAAGTTGTTCTTCACTAGGCTTTGGGAATAGTCGATGAATCTGGAGAAGAAACTTCGGTCTTAAGTCCGGCCGGATCAACCTACGGATGTAATCGCTGCTCGTTTGGCGGTGAAGCAATTCGTTGGAGTATGGTGTATGGGTTATCGAAAATCGGTCAATCCATTTGGTATGAAGCTTGATCGGCGTAATCTGTCACGCACGGTGGGTGCGCGTCAGGTCAAGTACCGTTTGTCTTTCATTGGCGTGCTGATGCTGGTGCTGATGGGTAGCTATCCCATGCTCAGCAATACCGGCCCAATGGTCAGCGACGAGTTTCATGCTGTGGTTGAACTGGGTGGTGCGATTCTGAGCCTGCTGGTTGCTTTTGCATTACTCATTCGCTTTTATGCCATGGGGGGCCGTTTTGTTTTGATGATCGGGTTGGGCTTTTTGTGTAATGGTCTGGCCGATGCTCATCACACTTTCGCGGCTGCCAGTCAGTGGCAACAATCGCGATTCATGTTCTTTTTTGAAGCCTTCAACCAGCCTGACCAGATCACCGGTGCCGCGTTGTTTGGTGTGTTCTTGATTTTGGCAACCGTGCTCCCCGCGTCTTTTGCCAACAAGCACAAGTCCGACGATGACAGTGATCCACTTCGCGAGCCGATGACGTTGCTATGCATCATTCTTGTTTTGACCTGCGTTTGCCTATTGGTCCCGTTGCGACGCGTTGCGCTTGATAACCCCATTTTTCATCGCCCCGTCGATTTTGGCATCTTCGTGATCCAGTGTGTCGCGTTGGGCTTTTTCGCTCGTGAGTTTATTCGCACACGTGATACGCTGACCTGGTGGATCACGTTATCGATCAGCATCTTCACCTGTAGCCAACTGGCGACTGCCATAACCGCCGAAAACTACGGTGGCTTGTTTGTGATGGCACATGGTCTGAAGGTTTTGGGCTCAATCGTCCCGTTGATTGGTTTTTCGATGTATCAGATAGCCATGCTCCAGGCTCATGAGTGGTCGGAGATGGTGCTCAATGCGTATGTGGAGGATGCAGCCAACTCCAAGGATGAGGCGTTTCGTCGTATGGTTGAGCTCGAGCGTCGGACAGTTGAGCTGGAGATGGCCAAGGAAGCCGCCCATGCCGCCAATCAGGCCAAGAGTGATTTCCTGGCCAACATGAGTCACGAAATTCGCACGCCGATGACCGCGATCCTCGGTTATACCGATCTGCTGCTGGATCCCAATGAACCCAATGAGAAACATCCGCAGTACGTTACCACCATCCGAGATAACGGCAAGAGCCTGCTGACGATCATCAATGACATTCTGGATCTTTCGAAAATCGAAGCTGGGAAAATGGATATCGAACGCATTGATTGTTCGATCTCTGACATCATTGCTGATGTGGCTTCACTGATGCGCGTCCGCGCATCGGACAACAAAATATCACTGGATGTTGAGTACACTTCCCCGATTCCTGAAAAGATCAAATCCGACCCGGTTCGCATTCGACAGATTCTGGTCAACCTCGTGGGCAATGCCATCAAATTCACCCAGCAGGGCGGTGTTCGCATCATCGTCAAATGCAATGCACCCGATGTGCCCAAACCCAAGGTGACCATCGAAGTGGTCGACACGGGTATCGGCATGAATGAGCAACAGGTCCGCAAACTCTTTGCACCCTTCACCCAGGCAGACAGTTCCACCACGCGTAAATTTGGTGGTACCGGTCTTGGGCTGGTGATCTCCAAGCGACTGTCGCAAATGCTCGGCGGGGACATCATCGTTAATTCCACCCCCGGCGTCGGCAGTAGCTTCAAGGCCGTCCTGGCAACCGGATCGCTTGAGGGCGTGAGCATGATCCAGAAGCCGACCGAAGCACTCCGCTCCAATACCCTGCGTAAACCAATGATGTCCGATCTGGAGAAACTCACCGGTGATGCCCTGCTTGCTGAGGACAATCCGGTCAACCAGAAACTCATCCGTCGTGTGCTTGAGAAGATGGGCCTGACGGTGACGCTTGCTGCCAACGGTCAGATTGCTTTTGATATGGCGATGCAGAAGTTCGAATCGGGTACGCCTTTTGATGTGGTTCTCATGGACATGCAGATGCCGGTGATGGATGGCGTGACCGCTGCCAAGAACCTGCGTCGCGCCGGCTATGATTTACCGATCATCGCCTTGACCGCCAACGCCATGGAACAGGACCGCCAACGCTGTATGGAAGCCGGTTGCAATGACTTTGCCACCAAACCCATTGACCGGGAAAAACTCAACGCGACCCTCGTCAAATGGCTCAACACCGATCGCGCATCGGATCAGGATGACGATCAACGCCAAAGCGCGTAAGCATCATTTCGACTCAGCATCAGGCAGTGATGCAGCGATTCATCAAACCGTTCATTCAAGTCGCTTGCAAAGCAATCAACATGTTGCTCAAGACACAAGCCGCCAGATAAACGAAGTGAATCTGAGGGATATCAAAACGCGCTTACTCGGGCAACTGTTCCAACGATGTCTGTAGCGATTTGATGATCGGCAGGTCAGGGTTGATGAGCTGGATATGCAATAGGTGTTGCTGAGCTTTATCCTTGTGGCCAGCCTTGATCCGCCATTGGGCTGCCTTGGCTGCGAGATCCCAATTCCGCAGGTCATTGGCCAGCAGTTGCTCGTAGATTTCCGCGGCTTTGCCCGGTTCACCGAGTTGATCCCAATAGCTTGCCATCTGGGCCGCGATGGGCAGTTGGGTTTTCTCCGCATCGGTGAGTTTGCTCAGGACCACGAGCGCTTCGTTGGGCTTACCCAATTCAGAGAGCAACCGAGCCTGTTTGCGCAGATACACGACCTTGGTTTTACGCTTGGCTAAAGGGGTTTGATCAATGGCCTGCTGCATGGTGTAGACCGCCTGGGCAATCTGGTTTTGTTTGACCTGGCAGTCCGCTTTGCCGTTAAGGGCAAGGATCATATCCGAGTCCAACGCGTAAGCCTTTTCGTAGCATTCCTCTGCCTCAGACCAATTGCTTTGTTCAAAGTAGCTTTGGCCCAGGTACAACCAATACTGTGCGTTGGACGGTTCGAGCTTGACCGCAAGGCTCAGATGGTCGGCTGCGGTCTTGGGGTCTTTTTGCATCAGGGCGATGTTGCCAGCCAGCAGATGCACCGGCCCTTGATCGGGGTCGAGTTTCAGGGATTGATCAATGTAGGCTTGTGCGTTGGGCAGGTCACCTTTGTCAAAATAAAGCTGGCCGACGAAGAGTTGGCCCGGTGCAAATTCGGGATGTTTCTCCGCAATTTCCTTGGCCTGTGTGATGAGCTTGCCCAGATCAATCTTGCCCCGCTGCTGCATGTATTGTTGGCGTAGTGGCTCGAACTTGGCTTCGATCTGCTCAAGGGTCTGCCTCTGGACAGGCGATTGCATTCTTTGATCAGGTTCCGGTGCATTTTGCAAAAATACCGCGCAGACGGTCACAATGGTGAGCAGGATTGCCAGCACAATGCCAAAGAGAATCGGGTTATGTCGGATATTGCGTTTTTCTGTCATCAGTACAAGGTACCGCCAACGCGAAGGCTTTGCACCTGTGTGATCAATTCAGCTTACGCACACTTGCCCAGTGACTTGCTGTCGGACTTGATGGGCTTGGCCTGATTCTCGGCTGCTTCCCGGGCACACTTGGCTTTGTGACGCCAGTATTTGATGCCGGCATAGATACCGACGATCAGCAGCAGTGCACCGATGACACCGATCTGTCCCTGTTTGGCCCACTCCCAGACGGTATCCAGATGGTTCCAGAAGAAATAGCCTGCAAGCATCAGTGCGGGTGCTGAAAGCAGACACGCCATGCCGTCAAAGAAGAGCATCTTCCATGCCGGGACGTGGAGTTTGCCCGCCGAGAAGTACACCGGCGTACGAAGCCCGGGCATGAAGCGGGCAACGAAAATCACCTTGCCCCCATGCTGGTCAAAGAACTTCTTGGCTTTGGCCATTTTCTTGTCGCAGAGATAACGACGCAGAATCGGCAGCCGACGAATGGGTTCGCCGTATTTTCGGCCGAGCATGTAGACGATGAAGTCGGCCCCGATAAGTGAGAGGAGTCCGACGGGGAGCATGATATAGATGTTGGCCTGCCCCGAGCCACACATGTAGCCGCCCCAGATCAGCGGGACATCTTCAGGGATGGGGACGCCAAAGCCACTGATCGTAAGGATCAGGAAAACACCCAGATAAGACCAGTGAGCTAAAAAAGCTTGCATATCACATCCAGTTTACCCACCTAAGTCCGATGAGCCACCTAATACTTTCGATTTAATCCAGGTTAAGGCCTGTTGACGGTCGCACACCGTGCCGTCGAGCTGTGCATCGTACGCTTGATCGAGCCAATCGCCAAACGCCGGGCTGGGCTTGAGACCCAGTTGGATCAAATCACTACCCCCGACCCAGGGCTGGGGATTCACCCCTTGAGCCAACAAAATCGGGACTTGGACTCTCAAATCATCGGCTATGGGGGCGACGATCTGTACCTCTTTCATCGCCTCAAAGAGGATTCGACCTTGAGCAAATCGGCTCAGCGCCAGGAGTCGCTTTTTGCCAGCAATACCTAACTCATGCCAGTGAAA
>JBICHS010000146.1:0-8991 GCA_043101135.1 Phycisphaeraceae bacterium JB051 | reverse complement strand
ACCGCATGTCAGGACATGATGCATGGATTGATATGAATCAACGTTACAAGATGAGCACCAGATGTGAATCTGGTGCCCGATTGAAGGTATGTCAACCTATCGGGCACCGGGTTAACACCCGGTGCTCAAATATCTCAATACAACGCATGCGTTTTTGCCAGGATGGGTAAGAGATAAACATCCGTTCGCCCCGTGACGCAGGAGCGTCACGGCTTTGGCTGCGTATTGATGTGAAATTGAGGAAGCGTTGTTGAGCTTGTTGTGCGCATGAAAAAGGCCTTGACTCACGGGTACTGAGTCAAGGCCATCTCAGGAGACAGAACACGATGCCGTAGTAGATTACGGTGTGTTAGAGGGTGTCATTTTGAGATTTAGAGTGCATCGTTGTCTTCTTCGCCCGTACGGACGCGGACAACCTTGGTCAGTGAGTAGACGAACAATTTGCCGTCACCCACGGAGCCGGTACGAGCGGAGCTGGTAATGGCGTCGATGGCCTTATCCATATCTTCGCTTTTCACGGCAATCTTGAGCAGAACCTTGGGGACGAAGCCCACATCGATTCGTGCACCACGGTAGCGTTCAGTGTGACCTTTCTGCTTACCGAAACCTTTACACTCAATGGCTGTACATCCGAAGATGCCGAGTTCCGAGAGCTTTGCTTTGATCTTGTCAATCGCGTATGGCTTGACAACTGCTTCTATCATATGCATGGTTATTTACTCCAGTAGGAGGCTGCTTTCTGAGTTTATGACTTTGTAAATTCCGTTGTACAGTTTCGTCGATTTCTCACGCAGCCTGTGCGTGCCAATCGTCGTGTTTAAATTTCGCCAGCTTCGTAGCTCTTGATGTAAGTACGCTGGAAGTCGGGGTAGGCAGCCATTTCGTGCTCGCCCAGGTCCAGACCTTCGATTTCTTCTTCTTCGGTGACGCGGATGCCCATGGTGGCCTTGAGGACACCGAAGACGATGGCGGCGAAGATGAAGGAGACGATGAAGCATGCAGCTGCACCCAGTGCCTGGATACCCAGCAAGCTCATGTCACCGAAGAGAGCCACGCAGAGGGTACCGTAGATACCGCACACACCGTGGACGGAGATGGCACCGACGGGATCGTCGATCTTAAGCTTGTCGAAGAACATAACGGCGAAGTAGCAGAGGATACCAGAGACGGCACCAACACCCAGGAGGGCTTCAACCCAGGTCGGGGTGTCAGGACCGGCAGTGATGCCGACCAGACCAGCAAGGATACCGTTAAGGGCCATGGAAAGGTCAGGCTTACCGCCGACAACCCATGAGCAGATCGCACAGGCGATACCACCACCGCAGGCAGCGATCGTCGTGGTCACCAGGACGTAGGACACGCCTGCCGGATCAGCGGAAAGTTCCGAACCACCGTTGAAGCCGAACCAACCGAACCACAGGAGGAAGACACCGATGGTGGCCAAAGGCATGCTGTGACCGGGGATCGGGTGAACCGTACCGTCTTTGCCGTACTTACCGATACGCGGGCCGAGGATCAAGGCACCGGCAAGGGCACCTGCACCACCGACGGCGTGCACCAGGGTCGAACCAGCGAAGTCAGCAAAGCCCTTGTCATCCAACCAGCCACCGCCCCATTTCCAGGAACCGGTAACAGGATAGAGAATACCGACAAAGAGGATCGAGAAGATCAGGAACGGGAGAAGCTTGACGCGACCTGCAACGGCACCGGAAACGATGGTTGCACAGGTGGCAGCAAACATGCCTTGGAAGAGGAAGTCGGTCCAGACGGTGTAACCGGTGCTGTAAGCAGGCGTGATGCCTTCATACAGTGTGCCGGAATAGACACCACCGCCACCGATACCAAAGCCAAAGGCAAAGACATCGCTGACGATCCAATTATCACCGGGATACATGATCAGCCAGCCGCACACTGCGTACATAACGATACCGATCATGGGGATCATGGTGTTCTTGAACAGAATGTTGACCGTGTTTTTCGCACGGGTCAAACCTGATTCCACCATGGCGAAACCAAGGTGCATGATGAACACGAGCATGGCCGCGATCATGATCCAAAGGTTGTTGACTGCAAACATTTCGGGGGTAACTTCCGAAGTGGACCAGTCATAAGTGTACTCGGCTGCTGCTGCAACAGTTTCTGCTGCAGCTTCAGCATCCTGAGCGTGAAGCACCGAAGTGCACGATAGGCCCAATACTGCGATAATGCCTAAAAGCATGAGCCACGACGAGGGACGTTTCATTGGCGTTCTCCTGATACCAATATGAACTTCAATCAATGGGCACCGTGCCCACCTCGCCGTTCTCTAATGCAAAGCGAATGCCGAAACAACGAATAATGTTCACCACATTTTTTAAAGCCCACCAATAACTACATTTGTGGCACCAAAATTATTTTCACATTCTGTTAAGCTCAAAAGACAACCCTGTTACCCCTCTAAATTCGGCCTAGTTATGCAGCATTCCATCTTTGCAACGCCTACAAAATAGTCACTTTTCACCCGCACCCCCCCCTATCAATCCTTAAAAACGGCTGATTATCGCCCCATTTCGGGCCAACTCTTTTTTGCGTGCCCAGGATTTAAGCACGGTTTTAATGCAGTGTGCATTCTATTGACGTTATTTCGCTTCAATTTGCCGCAATGACTGAGAAGTAGACGCAAGTACTTATATAAACACAGCCAGTGCGTGATCAGCCTGGCTGTGCATTTTGCCCAAAAACAACGCAGGCCAACTCTGTTGAGTTGGCCTGCGTGCATTGATGATTCAATTGTGGGTGCAAGTCAGAGACCTGCGATCAATCCCAAGTGATTGATTAGTCGACGATAACGTTGGTGGCAGTGTCAACACCGGAACCAGCGTAGATCATCAGAGCGTTGGACTTGCCTGTTTCGGCGAACAGGTTGTCGTTGCCGGTGGAGTCATCACCATACTGGGTGTCCAGCTGGTTGTGGGTGGCTTCGAAGGTGACATGGTTGTCGTTGAAGCCGACCGAGCCACGCCATTCGTGGGCGTTGTTGGCAGGGTTGGTGTGAACCGACTTGATACCGGTGCCGTTGTCCTTGGCACGGTCAGAAAGCACGACGGCTTCTGAGTTGGAGGTGTCGCGCCATTCGTTGGTACGGTTGCCACGCGCCGAACGGATTTCCAACAGGGCATAGGAATAGTTGCCGGTGTTGGGGGTCACGTTGGTGCGGGTCATGGCCGACTTGGTTTCCGAGGGGCTCACGACATATTCGCCGGTGAAGTAGTTGTCATCGAGCAATTCGCGGAAACGCCACTGCACGGTGGTGGTGGAGTTGTCCATGCTGCCGATGGTGTTGATGCCGGGATAGTAAGTGTTGTTGCCTTGGCTAAAGAGCACCAACGCGGAGTGAATACCACGGATCTGCGTGGAGTTCTGCATCTGGCGAGCGGTACGGCGAGCCGCACCAAGAGCCGGCAGCAGAATGCCGATAAGCAGGGCGATGATGGAAATCACAACCAACAGTTCGATAAGGGTAAACGCGCGCTTTTTCATAGAAAAGCTCCTCTAAAAGAGAAAAGAGACTCTATGGCAGCGTGGTACCCAGCAATCGGACGATCCAGACAAAATCAAAGCAAGTGTGCGTGTGAGAAAAGCAGGTATCCCGAAGGTTCATTTATGGTATGAGACGAACAATTACGGGGCGATATCAGGCCTGCGAAACTCAGACTTTTCAAGCTCAGATGATGGGGGATGTCTCCTCGTTGAGGTACGCACTGCCTGTAAATTTAAGAGGTGAAACATTCACCTCCCAGTACTGGTTACAAGCAAACAAGCGTCAGGCTGAATCTTCAAACAAGCTTCCATGTTGTGTGGACAATGGCAAAAAAGCTGATTGACGATTCACCGATTGAGCAAGCTATCCCCCAGAGGAATCAGGTAGGGATCAACCCTGCAGAACATGCCAGTCCTGCTAATAACTTGCACTCTTCCCTATGTATAAGACTAAAATAAAACGCCATTGGTGTCAATTGTTTTCTCGTACACGAGGACGCTATAAAGCACTATCGAACCGACATCCATGATTCTGAATCGTTTTTTATCGCAAACGCACAAAAACAGCTACCGGGTGACATTAATGTAACCCAGAACCCGTCAACGACTTAGCCCAGAAGCTCCCCCCGCCCTACTCACTGGGTATGGCCATGCGCTTTGATCACGGTTCAAGCCGTCGCTTCGTTGGACTGCCAAACCTCTTGAATCAACTGTTCACACCATTCGCTGACGCGTTCTTCGGTCATATGCGACTGGTTGTCTTCATCCAATGCCAGACCGCAGAATTGTTCGCCGCGCTGGGCCTTGGACTCGTCATAGGTGTGGCTGTCCGTGGAGACAAAGCCGATTTCGCCCTTGGCACCACATTCGACGAACTTGTCATACAAAATGCCCATCGCGTCCTGATAGGTGTCTGCATAAGCATCCTGATCACCGAGACCGAAAATGGCGATCTTGAGATTTGAAAAGTCCACGCCATCCATGTTGTCGTAGAAATCCTGCCAGGCATACTCCAGCTCGCCCACGTCCCAGGTTGGGATGCCTGCAATCAACAGGTCGTATTCCTTCAAATCATCAGGCTGAATCTCCGAGACTTCAACAACCTTTTCCAGCTTATCGCCCAACTCATCCTTAATCAGGTTGGCGACGGTTTCGGTCTTGGTGGTCACACTGCCATAAACAAGAATTGCTCGCATGATTGAACTCCTGGTTCTTTGTCAATTTTGAAAACTTCTTGAGATTGATATTGAATCTCAATAACTTTCCCATACAATACGGTCTATTCACGCACGGTGTCAAGACCTTTAAGTATGAACACTGCGAAAAAATGACTGAGGAGTTAACGATATGAACAGCGACCGCCAATTCTGGGGCAACCAACCCCGCAAGCGTCAGCCCAAGCAAGCCAGCATGACCATGAAGCTCATCCAGACCCCCACTGCCTGTGAAGACTGTGATGATTGTGGATGCAGCACAAATCAGCGTTTTGAACTGGTCCTGGGCAATGTCCGAATCGAACTCACTGCCAGCGAACTTCTGAGAATGCGCACCCTCATCAGCCGTGGCGCTCAGATGTATAAGGATTCGCTCTCAGAAGAACGGTGACCAGCTGATACGATCCAGCGCCGTCAACACTGCTGTGTTATGTGGTATCATCAGTTCCCATTGCCGTCGCCCTGAGACCGGGAACCTGGGATGATATTCCGAAAAGCTGTATCGCGTATGACACTTGCATGGCTGGCAACATGCTGCTTTGTGTTACCCGTCTTTGCAGACACTCCCCGCCCTCTTTGGGGTCGTCGACAGCTCCCCAGCCTGTTCGACAATGATGGTACAAACAACATCACGAATGCAGCCAATGCCATCTTTGGGATCAACTCGAACCCAAACAAGGCCAACGCCATTCGACTCACATTGCCAAGCAGACAATTTCAGGGCAAACCATGAAGCACTTATTATCCAGGCTTAAAATCAAGCTCTTTCGTTGGCAACACCCAGAAGCCGAACAACTAACCGAGTCTGCAAAGCAGTGCTGCCAACAAGCCAATGAGATCGCACGCAAAGCCGGCGCACAACATGTAAATTCGGCCCACCTGCTACTTGGTATCCTTCAAACCGATTGGGGCAAGTCGCTTGATGCGGACGGAAGTTTGACGCAAGCAATACAGATGACGATCGAAGGCACACCTTCAGACCATGATGAAACTTTCAAACCTGTGCTGGAGCAGGCAATCATTGAAGCACGTAAACTCCAGAAATCAACGATCGATCCCATGCTGTTACTTTTAGGGATCTGCAACTTGCAGGATAGCCTTGGCGGCAGATTGCTTGCGTCCCATCCAATCACGTCGGATCAGTTACGATCCACAATGAACTGATATCAGGTTCCAGACAGGCAAGGGATACGAGACATCGAGAAATTCACCATCGGATTTTGCCTGACCATGGGCATGTCACTGCTGCTCATATTTATGCCCGCTGCCCTTAACGGACACTGGCTTGGCATTGTCGTAACGCTATTGGGTGGTTTCGAGATTGGCTGGGCCGTCTTTGCCATTGTCACCTACAAACGCTCTCACTCGGGTCATCGCAAAAAAACGGCGTCCTGACACCGTGCTGTCTCATCCCCAGATTATCAGACAATCCCCGCGTGACAATCCCCTTCAACTCAAGTATCCTTATGCAACGGTCGAATACTGGAAGGAACCGGGTACAGTGACCAGTGGTCTGAGGCTGCCTTTTTGCTCGCGGCTTTGATCCGATGGCCAGTCAATTGTGCAACTTCGCAGCACCTCGGGTGGTAAACCCTTGAGATTGCCGAATTTGCAACAGGCTGAACGCCGTCAGGCAGACAACTGGGCATCGACCACCAGGGAAACGATAAAACCAACTAAAAACTCAGCTTATGGAAGAGCTGAAGAAACCAAACAACAGCAAACTGTCCGCATACGTAAAGCTGAACGCGACAACCTTCCCGCGATGTAAGCCCAAACGTGTGCACTAAACAACCGGCAATTGGCCAGCATGACTGACCTGACAAACCCATCTAACACCATAGCGACCGCCCTATCCAACGCGGATCTCTGCTGTGAACCATTGAGCAACACGATCAACGTGCCTGCGATTCTGTCAGAACATCAAACGCTGCCTAACGCCCCAATCACAAGAAGCAATCGCAATGTCACAACGTCAAATGTTGATCAACTACATTCCCGGCGAGGAATGTCGTATCGCCATCAATGAAGATGGTAAACTCGAAGAACTTTATCACGAACGGGCCAGCGTCGAATCACACGTTGGCAACATCTACAAGGGTCGCATCACCAACGTCGAACCGGCCATCCAGGCAGCATTCGTCGACTTTGGTGCTGAACGCAACGGCTTTCTGCATATCACCGACTTGCATCCCAAGTTCTTCCCCGGCTCGGCCAAAGAACAATTCGAACGCGTTGGCAAGAAAACGCCCCACCGTGACCGCCCCCTGATTCAGAACTGTCTCAAACGCGGGCAGGAAATTCTTGTTCAAGTCCTCAAAGAAGGCATCGGCACCAAAGGCCCCACCCTCACCAGCTATCTCTCCATCCCCGGTCGGTACCTGGTGATGATGCCTGACATGCAGCGCCTGGGTGTCTCCCGCAAGGTTGAAGACGATGATGCCCGCCGCGAGATCCGCAAGATTCTCGATGAACTGGAAACGCCCGAAGGCTTTGGGTTCATCGTCCGAACCGCCGGCATCGGCCGTAACAAAACCGAACTCAAGCGCGACCTTGCCTACCTCACTCGTCTTTGGAAGATGATTGAGAAACGCCGCAAACAGGTCAAAGTCGGTGAGCTTTACGTTGAAAGTGACCTGATCATCCGCACGCTGCGCGACCTGTTCTCCACGGACATTGACCGCGTGGTGATTGATCATCCCGCTGCCGCCAAACGTGCCAGCGACTTTCTGAGCATTATCAATCCACGTGCCGGCTCCAAGGTTTTTGTCTACAACGAACCCACGCCGATCTTCCATCGCTTCGGCATTGAAAAACAGATCGACACCATTCACGCCCGCACTGTCCCCATGCCCGGTGGCGGTAGTCTCGTGATTGATCAGACTGAAGCGCTCGTTGCCATCGACGTGAACTCCGGCCGCATGCGTAACAACAAAGACGCTGAAACCACTGCCTACAAAACCAACCAGGAAGCCGTCGACGAAATCTGTCGTCAGCTGCGTCTGCGTGACATGGGTGGCGTGGTGGTTTGCGACTTCATTGACATGCGCGAACCCAAAAAGCGTCGCGCGATTGAATCGCGTTTTCGTGAGAATCTCAAGAAAGACCGTGCCAAGACCAAGGTGCTTTCGATCAACCAGTTCGGCATTCTCGCACTCACGCGTCAGCGTATGCGTCCATCGCTGAACTCCGCGCTCTTTGCCACCTGTGCGCACTGCGATGGTGACGGCGTGATCAAGAATCCCGAGTCCGTGGTGCTTCATGTCATGCGTCGTCTGGCATTGGTGATTCACCGCCCTGAAGTGGTGCGAGTGGAACTTGCCATCAGTCCTGATGTGGCTTTCCAACTACTCAACAAGAAGCGAAAACACCTTGTTTTGCTGGAGCAGAAGCACAACGCAACCGTCCTTGTCCGCGTGCATGGCAAGACGAAAATCGACGAAGTGGACATCATCGCTTACGACGATCGCGGCGGTGTGGTGAATGTTGATTCACAAAAGCAATCCTCAGACAACGTCGAACTGATTCAGCTTAAGAGCAACGAGGAACTTCCTGACGAGTTGCTTGAAGATGCTGACGAACAGATCGAACACATCGAGCCGGTCGAGGAAGAACTCGAAGGTGATTCGCATCTGTCGATTGATCTGGATGCTGAAGATACCGAACCCAAGTCCGACGAGCAACAGGAGAAAACTGATGGCTCAGGTCGCAAGCGTCGGCGTCGTCGTGGCGGTCGTCGTCGCAACAAGAATCGTGATCGTGGTGAAAACCAGAACGCCGATTCCAACGCCGATCAGCAAACGCAGGATCAGGACAAGGACAATAAGTCCAAGGACGAAGCCAAACAGGAAGAACCTGCCAAGGCGTCCGTACAGGCCAAGTCCGACGAGCAGCCCAAGGCCGAAGGTGAATCCGAGAAGGAAGGCCAATCGGAAAATGGCGGTTCATCCCGCAAGCGCCGTCGCCGCCGCCGTGGACGTGGTCGTGGTAACCGTGATCGTGACCAGCAGCAGGACCATGCCAACTCGGGTGATGACAAGCAGCCCCAGGAAGCCAAGTCCAGCAACGACTCAGGTGATCGTGACCGTGACCGCCAACGTCATGATCAATCCAATCGGTCGAACAACAACAATCAACCGCGTCAGCAGGATCGCGAGCAGAATCGCCCGCAGCCTCAGGATCAATCTCCGGACAAACCGCAGCCCAAGTCTGAATCCAAACCCGATCCCAAGCCGCAGGCTTCGTCTGACCCCAAGTC
>JBICHS010000145.1:0-5652 GCA_043101135.1 Phycisphaeraceae bacterium JB051 | reverse complement strand
TCAACGAGGAACATTAAAGATGGTCGCATCAATCAATGCTTGCCAATCTGCCTGCTATCTGGTTGATATTGATGGGACGATTACTGACTACCTTCCAGGTCGTATGGATCCCAAACAATATGTCGCTGGCAATTTCCTTTTCCCGATCATTTGTGATTTGATGGTCGAGCAAGGCGTGGATCGAGCCGAGGCCGTCAAACAGATTGCGCAATTGGCTGATCGCATTGTCTATTGGGATTACACGGACTTTATCGCTGAATTTGACCTGCCTGCTGAAGAAGCATTTGATCGGATGCGTGCTTGGCATCATGCGAACCTGTTGGTTTACCAGAGCACCGTCGATTTTCTCAAGCAACTGCATAACGATGGGCGCAAGCTCTATGTGATGAGTAACAATCCCTATGTGGGCTGTTTATTGAAATTGGAAGTTGCCGGTTTGGCCAAGGATGGGGCTTGCGACATTTTTACAGGCATCTTCGGCACCAATCGTGTTCTTGGCTGTAAAGGTGATCCCACGGTCTGGAAACGTGCGCTGGCACAATTGCCGTTTGATCCCAGCCAGGTCGGCACCATTGGTGACAATCCCAAAGAGGACGGCCATGTGCCAAAGTCACTGGGCATTGGTGAATCCATCATTCTAGATCGCAACCAGCATATCCCTTCACCGGGTCTCACCGTACCGCTCTGAGAACATTGACGCGAAATCTGACAGAGTGGTTGATCACATGCAAAGACCAATTGTCCGGTGAAAGCTAAATTGATCGGCTTAACCAAAAACCAATATAGCATTGCAAAATGCCTGTTGTAACCGGTTACATTTGTCATTATCATGATCAGATGCCCGCTTTGGCAAAGACGAATGATTCTCAGATGTAGAGAATCATGGCGCATCATACGGAGCGTATCATGGACAGGATGGACCAGCCATGTCCAAGCATAAAGCCATTGTCCATGCTGACAAGACCCATGCGATTTGAGCCACTCAAAAATCTCATTGATGGCATGCTTGCATCCCATTTGCCATGGGCTGAGGTCTTGGTGATCCATCGACACCAAACCGTGTTCCGTTATGTCAACGGTTACTGCGATCTTGAAAAGAAAACACTGGTTGATCCATCACAGATGATCAATGTATTTTCGATGACCAAAATCCTGACCTGTTTGGCAGGACTGCAGCTTCTTGAAAAGGGGCTTTTCCAACTTTCAGATCCGCTTTCATCGTACCTGCCTGATTACGAATCCATGACCGTGCGTGTCATCAATGCCGATGGGAAGCAAGAGATTCAAAAAGCCAGGCAACCCATTCTGGTTCGCGATTTATTCACCATGACTGCGGGTTTTTCATACGATCTCAAATCCAAACCCATTGTCGATGCGGTTAAGCAGACTAATGGCAAATTACCCACACGCGATTTCGCACGTGCATTGGCCAAAGAGCCCCTGCTTTTTGAACCGGGGACACGTTGGAACTACAGCCTGTGTCATGACGTATTGGGCGCATTGATTGAAGTGATCAGTGGACAACGATTCGGGCAGTACATTCAGGATCATATCACCGGCCCGTTGGGGATGTTGGATACGGGATTTACACTGACTGCACAGCAGCAATCGCGCCTGGCACCCATGTATGAGTACAAGCAAGGTCAAGTCGTGCGCAACGATCACAACGGTCACCGATTGGGGACAGAGTTTGAGAGTGGCGGCGCTGGACTGTATTCGACGGTATCTGATTTTGCGTTGCTGCTTGATGCCATGACGCATCACGGTGTTTCAGCCAATGGCGTGCGAGTTGTTTCTGCTGCGAGTTTGGTGTTAATGCGAACGGATCAATTGACTGATAAAACGCGCCCGAGTTTTAACTGGGAGCATTATGCAGGCTATGGCTACGGGCTTGGAGTCCGCACACATATCTCCAGGACAGCCAGTGGATCCCTTTCACCCATTGGTGAGTTTGGTTGGAGTGGGGCAGCAGGTGCGTTTGGACTCATGGATCCACGCAATCAATTAACGGTGATGTACGCACAGCATTTAATCGGTGGGCCGATTGATCATCGCCCCCTGAAAAATAGGGTTTATCGTTGTTTGGACAAGGAATGATCAAATGGTTGACACGTGGAACATGGCCTATCAGGTCATCAATGTAAAGTGGGATGGTAAGCTCATTCGTCGGGTTGACGATGGGTCGTTTGAAAGAACACTTGACGCTTTACAGGCTTGCGGCATAAACGAACTGATGCTCGTGGGGTACACCGATGCCGAAGAGGCCGATTTTGATTTGATGCAAGACAGCGCGCGTGTGGGGGACATGTTGCGATCACGCGGCATGAAAGGCGCCCAGCATCACGGCCTATGTTGTACGTATGCTGCTGATGGCAGGTCGCAGGATGCTGTCGTCGAGAAACTCATTCGCTCGCTGCAATACACAGCCAATCTCAATGCAGACATTCTGTTGATTCACCCCTGTCGAGCTGATGCACATTACAAGACCATGGATGAATATGTTCAAAATCGTAAGGAAATTGAAGCAAAAATTGGCAGAGATGGACTTCTGAAAATCATTGCTGAAAATCTCAATGCAGCAGGTCAAGCAGCTGGGAAGATGGGTATCCAATTGGCGATTGAAAATGCCGATGAACCCTTTGAATCTGACATGTCACGTATGGTGGATATTTTTGAGCATATCACTTCACCTCATGTCGGATTCTGTCTGGATGCCGGTCACGCCAATTATCGTTGTCCGCCGGTGACCAAATGGCTTGACCAATTCGGCGATCGTTTGATCACCACCCACTTTCACGACAACCGCGGATTTGCTGATGAGCACATGCCCCCGGGCTTTGGCACAGTGCCGTGGATTGATGTGATTCATACGTTGAAGAAGGTCAATTACACAAACACCATTACCTTTGAATCCAGTGGTTGGCCGGGGATGGACCTGGAGCAGGGATACCGCAACGCCATCAGCTTCTGGCGGACATGTGAACATCTGGCAATGCACCGAAAACCCAAACCGGATGTTCAGTAAAAATAGCCAGAGGATGATTCGATCACACGTGTGAGAGTTCAACATCACCAGGAGTAGGACATTGCGTTTACACTTTCAAACCTGCATCTCAACCTGTTTCGTCATCATGCTGATGCTATGTCTGACGCCTACTTGTTTGAAGGCGGAATCAAGAACACAGGTTTTTCAGGATGATTTTGGCACCGTCGAGTTGTTCATTGAATATTACAAACCGTCCAACACCAATCACTGGGCAGTACGCGATGATGTGCTTGTGGGGTTTGGCGGTGTCGATGTCAATGCACCGTTGCCAGAGAACTGTCAGGTGGCATTGGACGTTTGTCTACTCAAGGATATGAACAAGGGCGGCTTTTCAGGCATGAGATTAGGCGGGGTGAATTTCCTGGTTCGCCCTGACGGGTTGTGGTATGCCTATCGTGTTGAAGGTGTGAAAAAAGCGATCGGCCAAATGTCTCGGATGGATATTGCCTACGACAAATCCTATCGCATGCTGGTCACACGCAAGGCCGTGGACAATGGTTTTGTTTTCACATGGGACGTGGATGGTAAACGCATCGCCCAGTTCACTGAAATGAGTACGATACATGGTGAGCAGAACAAGTTGACCATGGTCGCTCATCGTATTGAATCACAGTTTGATAATCTGGGGATCCATCAAATTGTGGCAGGTCACATTTCGCCGAACACAATACTAAACAGCTCGTTTGAATATGTCTGGGATGGCATGCCTGCTTATTGGAAAAATCACAACACACGGGAAGTCAGCCGTGACTTTGGTTCGCATGAAATGTTCTGGCAGATGAATCGGCTGGATACAACCCAGGCTCACTCCGGCAAGCAATCGCTACGCATCCAGACGAATGACCAGGTGACCAGTAATGGGTTTTACGCGCATAATTCTGCTGTTTCCATGGGGCATCCGTGTACTTTCAGTATCTGGCTAAAGGCAGATCGACCCAATGTGCATGCCACGTTGGTCGTGTGGGAAACGTATGGCAAACATCATCGTGAAAAGATCACGGTCGGAACACAATGGCAACGATTCAGCATCACCATTGATGATCCGAAAAAGACAACCGCCCGTGGTGGTCTTGCAGTCAATTCGCCTGCAGTGATCTGGGCAGACGATGCACAGATGCAGGTTGGGACAACGCCAACAGACTATGAGCCTGCCTCAGGCGATGTGATTTTTACCCATGAAGAGCAACCCAATGCTGAGCCCACAAAGTCCTATACCCTTGCCAAAGGTACGCCCACGTTTGATGGCCAAATTGGCGATGACTGGACCAGTGCATTGGTCTTGAATGATTTTCGCATTGCTGGGCCTGACATGAAGACGCCCAGAGAAAAGACGGTCGCACGCATGTTGGCAGATCGTGATTACCTTTATATTGGCTATTCCTGTTTTACCCAAGCTCAAAAACTCAAAGTGATCAGTGGCGATACGCTCAAACTTTTTGCGGGTGATTGTGCTGACTTCTTCATCGATACCGCAGGGCAACGTAAGGACAGCTACCACTTTGGTGTCAATCCCGAAGGTGGGAAAAGAGCGATCGGACGCAATGGTAATCTCTCCTGGCAACCGGATTGGCAGGTGAAGACGTCAAGGCATTCGGACCGTTGGGAAGCCGAAATTCGCATCCCTTTCAAATCTCTGGAGATTTACAGTCACAAATGGACCTTTAACCTGGGCCGAAACAATTCACATGCCAACGAAGTGTCATGCAGCGCTCGTGTAGGAACCAACGCTTTTGCAACGCTTAGCCAGTTCGACGCAGTAACATTGCCTGATGATGCCAAGCTCAACGTGGTATCTGCTGATGTGGATACGATGCAGTTCTCCGAACCTGCTGTTTATAGCCAACGCAGCTATTACATGTCTGAGTCGCAGGCCGTTGTCATTGTCAATTCGCACACTGCTGATCGGCTGTCGCTTGAACTTAAGGCTGAAGACGGGAAAGCGATCTGGTCAGGCAAGATGCAGGTAAAGGCAGGGAAAAACCGTCTTGCCATCCCGCTTGATGGTATTAATGTCGGCCGTTACGCTTTGCAGGTTTGCGACAATCAAAACAAGGTGCTTGGGAAGACAGCATTGATCAAGCGCCCATCCAAGGCCAATGCTGTGCAGGTTGACCATGACCGGAATTGTCTTTTGGTTGATGGTCAACCTTACATGCCAGTCGCACCGCTGACAGGTCTGCGGCGGGTGGATATCCCAAGCAACAAAGCAAAAATTCTGCACACCATCCAATACTATGCTGATGCCGGTTTCAGAACATTGATGATCGGTACGAAAGCTGAACATGCCAGTGATGTGAGAGATGTTTTGGATCATGCACACGGACTTGGCATCAAGGTCGTGTTGTGGCCATGGGGGCGAAGCAGTTGGCAGCAATCCAAACCTTTCATTGAGGCGTTACAGGATCATCCCGCGATCTTGACATGGCTGGCAGTGGACGAGCCCGAACTCTGGGCCCAGGAACAGGACGTCATTCAAATCATCAATCACTTCCGGGAGCAGGATCCCTATCATCCAAGCTTCATGAACAATTCCAGGATGGGTGTCCCCTCACGCTATGCAGGTCTCAATACGGATCTATTGTCGATTGATGACTATCTGACCAATC
>JBICHS010000144.1:0-3913 GCA_043101135.1 Phycisphaeraceae bacterium JB051 | reverse complement strand
CAGGGGATCGTCGATGTCCAGATCGTCGTCGTCTTCGTCATCGTCTTCCATGAGCACTTCAGCGGTCTCAGCGGACGCATCGGCATGGGGGTTGTCGATGGCGGTGTTGGAGCTGGGTTCCTTGCCTTCGGCTTTGGCTTGGAGGTCTGCCATGGGATCGTCGTCAGCATCAAGGATTTCGAGCACTTCGTCATCGTCCTCATCGCCATCAATATCCAACGGCGCAGCGAGCAGGGCATCCAGATCAGCCAAAGCGGATTCGGCTGCAGCGGCACGTTCGTCGGCGGAGCTGCCGCCCTTACTGCCTTGTGCCGAGTTCACGCCGGAGTTGGCCGGGTCGGCACCCAGGTCGTAAAGATCACTGTTGTCCGGCAAATCCCTGGAAGGTGCTTCACGATCCGAAGTGGAGAGCACATGGCGGCTACCACTCTTGGCGGAGGCAGCTTGTTGTTGGGCTGCATTGCCACGCGTTTCGGATTCCACGGCATGGGCCTGCGTGATCAGGGTCGCGGAAGGATCGACGACTTCGGGGTAACCATCGACCACGACGGTGAAGATGACCGGCCCGAGTTGGAGTCGATCACCCGCAGTGAGTTTGGCTTGACCGGAGACTTTCTGGTCATTGATCTGCGTGCCGTTGCTTGATCCAAGATCGCGCACGAGCAGTTGGTCATCGATCATCTGCACTTCGCAGTGCTTTCTCGAGACGCTGTGTAATGGTATTCTCAGGCCGCAGGTGTTCTGCCGCCCGATGACTGTACGTTGGGCGCTAAGCGGGAAATCCCGCGTTGTGCCGTCCGCTTTGACTATGACCAACGATACTTCCATGCCGTTCTCTTCACCGAATTTGAGAAATGACATCGCATGCAATGTGATGTCTGAACAAAAGTTTAACTCTGCCATGCAGCGACATCAACCATGCATTGAAAAAGTTACAGCAAAGATTGACAGTCTTTACCTGCATATTCCGTTTTGCTTTCACAAATGCCACTACTGTGACTTCTACAGCATCGTCCCATCACAGGCCAATGCGCAGGAAAAATACGACCAGTTCACGCAACGCTTGATCGATGAATTGGCGTGGCTCAAAAATTGGGCGGATGCCAAACCGCGGATGATCTTTGTCGGTGGGGGGACGCCAACCTTCCTGCCTGCACAGAATTGGCGGGCGCTTCTGGCAGCGATGCAACAACAGGGTTGGCTTGAACATGTGAGCGAATTCACCGTCGAAGCCAACCCCGAAACGGTGACCTCCCAGCTATTGGATCAACTGGTGGCAGGGGGTGTGAATCGCATGAGTATGGGCGCTCAATCCTTTAATTTGGAGCATCTTAAAACACTTGAGCGGTGGCATGATCCCCGGAAGGTTACCCAGGCTGTGCAGCTGGCGCGTCAAGTGGGCATCGCCAACCTGAATATCGACCTGATCTTTGCCATCCCCGGGCAGACGTTAGACGATGTCGAACGTGATCTGGATCAAGCGATGGCTTTGCAGACCGATCACCTCAGCTACTACAACCTGACCTATGAGCCCAACACCGCGATGAAACAGAAGCTTGCGATGGGCCAGATCACGCCCGTGGATGAGGACACTGAGGCTGCGATGTATGAGTTGATCCTCGATCGCATGTCAAAAGCAAATTTTGAGCATTACGAGATCAGCAACTGGTCCCAGCCGGGTAAGCCCTGCGAGCATAATCTCGTCTATTGGACCAATGGCAACTGGGTGGGGGCAGGCCCCGCTGCAGCCAGTCATGTCGATGGCTACCGTTGGAAGAATCAGCCCAATCTCGGGCCGTACCTGTCTTCGACGGAGCAACCGCCGGTGATGGATGTGGAGCATTTACCAGTCGATCAACGGGTGGGGGAAGTGTTGATGATGCACTTGCGGTTAAGGCAGGGCATGCCGATGGCTCGCGTGGAAGCATTGATTCCCAATGGCGATTGGCGGTACGACAAGATCAGTGAGTTAACCAATCTGGGCTTACTGGAGAAAGCCGAGGGCTATCTGCGATTAACGCACAACGGCTTACTCGTCGGTGATGCGGTGTTGAGTGAGTTGCTTTAGGATTTGGAATGTTGAATTGAAAAACCGCTTGCGGTTTAGCGCTCCAACGCTCGAACAAAATCCATGTTTATAAAAATCTCGCCTGCGATCGCCAAACCGCAAGCGGTTTACCATTCGTACGAAATCCGAAATAAATTTCCGGGACTTCCGGGGGCCGGGGGGTTAGTCCTGGGGCTGGTGTTTTTGCAGCAGGTCGTAGACATCTTCGGGAGCCGTTGCACGGAAGAACGCTTCACGGATGTCTTCGACAACGAGCATGCGGCTGACGGCACTGAGCACCTGAATGTGTTCCTTGGTTTGATCAGCCGGTGAGATCAGCAGGAGAATGAGCTTGACTGGTTGCCCGTCGACGGAGTTGAATTCCAACGGTTCGTCGGGGATACCCACGCCCATGATGAGTTTATCGCAGCTGCTTGTTTTGCCGTGTGGGATGGCAATGTTGAATCCCATGCCGGTGGTGCGAGTGTTTTCACGTTCCCAGACTGCGTCTTTGAGTTGCTGAGCATCGGTGAGATGATGCTTTGAAGCCAGGACATCAATGAGTTGAAAGATAGCATCCTGCTTGTTTTTGCAAACCAGCGGGACTTGGATGCAGTCAGGATGTAGAAGATCAGTCAATAACATTTACAAATCACTTTCCTGCTGACGGGTCAAACACCATAACCAGCCTAGAGGTTGAGTTCAAATCCGTCGACTGTCTTTTGGTCAAACGTCCGAAGGTTGTTATCCTTGAAAACAATGTCGACTTTAGAGACTCAACAATATAACAGCACTCTAAGCCAGACGCTCAAACGACATTTTGGTCATGAAACGTTCCGCCCATTGCAGGAGCAGATTATCACGGACGTTGTCGGTGGTCGTGATGTGATGGCGATCATGCCCACGGGGGGTGGCAAGAGCCTCTGCTACCAGATGCCTGCGTTATTGCGCGAGGGGACCACCCTTGTGGTCTCGCCGTTGATCGCGCTCATGGAAGACCAGGTCAAAGCCCTGCAGGCCAACGGTATTCAGGCTGCTTTTCTCAACTCCACGAACACACCTGCCCAGTCGATGCAGATTCAACGCGATGCTGCAGAGGGCAAACTTGACTTGCTGTACATGGCACCGGAGCGCGTGTTTTCTACCTCCGGTTTGCGCACCATCGGGCAGATGAATCTGTCGCTGGTTGCGGTCGACGAAGCGCACTGCATCAGCGAATGGGGACACGACTTCCGCCCTGAGTATCGCATGCTTGGCAACTTCCGCGATCAGTTGGCTCAGACCTATGGCAAGGTGCCGATGATCGCACTCACCGCCACCGCCACCCCGCGCGTTGCCAAGGATATCCAGGAGCAGCTCCAGCTCCGCAACCCCGGCATTTACCAAAGTAGCTTCGAACGAAAAAATCTTTACTACGAAGTGAGGCCCAAGCAGGGCGTCTTTCAGCAGATTCACCAATATCTCCAATCGCATCCCAACGACGAAGGCATCATCTACTGTCACTCCCGGGCAGGCACCGAGAAGATGGCTGCCAAACTTCAGGACAAAGGCATCAAGGCCCGACCGTATCACGCGGGTTTACCCCATGCCCAACGCACGCAGAATCAACATGACTTTGTCTACGGCGATACGCGTGTGATCTGTGCCACCATTGCCTTTGGGATGGGCATCGACAAGCCTGACGTGCGCTTTGTCATGCATGCGGATTTACCCCGTAATCTCGAAGGCTACTACCAGGAGACCGGCAGGGCGGGACGCGATGGTTTACCCGCCGACTGCATCCTGTTTTTCTCAGCAGGGGACCG
This sequence comes from Phycisphaeraceae bacterium JB051, assembly GCA_043101135.1. GTDB lineage: Bacteria > Planctomycetota > Phycisphaerae > Phycisphaerales > Phycisphaeraceae > UBA7800. Next base: position 61 of record JBICHS010000144.1, on the reverse strand, counting down.
TGCCAAGATCGAGCATTTCTTCGAAGAAAAGTCCGACAGTGAACGCGAACTGGCCCAGTGG
>JBICHS010000143.1:0-5455 GCA_043101135.1 Phycisphaeraceae bacterium JB051 | reverse complement strand
AGTCTGCCATGGCCAACGCCGTGTTCAGCCTGCTGACTTTCAGTGTGTCGATTCCTTCTGCGATCAAGGTGTTTAACTGGCTATCGACGATGTATCGCGGTGAGATTCACCTGCGGACACCGATGCTTTATGTGCTGGCGTTTATTCTGCTCTTTGCCATCGGTGGCCTGACGGGTTTGTTCCTTGGTGCCCTGGCAACGGACATTCACCTGCATGACACCTACTTCATCGTGGCCCACTTCCACTATGTGATGATGGGCAGCGTGCTCATTGCTTTCCTGGGTGCGATGTATCACTGGTGGCCTAAGATGACCGGCAAGATGTATTCCGAGAAGGTCGGCGCGATTGCCTGTGCGATGGTCTTCGTCGGTTTCAACCTCACGTTCTTCATCCAGTTTATCGCCGGTTCACAGGGCATGCCGCGTCGTTATGCGTCTTATGTCGATGATTACATGATCTATCATCACATCTCCACCGGCGGTGCATTTGTCTTGGGTACCGGTTTGTTTCTGGTGCTGTTTAACTGGATCCACTCACTGCTTAAGGGTGCACCTGCCCCGGCCAACCCGTGGGGCGCCAACACACTGGAATGGCAGTGTTCCTCACCGCCGCCGCATGACAACTTTGCTGACACGCCGGTCGCCGGTGACCCGTACGACATGACCGAGTGGCAATACGATGAATCCATCAAGGGGTATGTGAAAGCCAATGACTGATACCACTGCCAACCCGCATGATGTGGCACACGATTCGGATCACGGCCACGGTCACGATCCGCATGTCGCCCATCACTTTGAATCCAAGCATCAGCAGAACTCCTCCATGAAGTTGGGGATGTGGGCTTTCCTGTCCACCGAAATCCTCATGTTCGGCGGGCTCTTCTGCGGCTATGCCATTTACCGTGCCAATCACACCGACATCTTCATGTACGCACACAAAATGCTCGACATGAAACTCGGTGCGATCAACACCGTGATCCTGCTCACCAGTTCCATGACCATGGCCTGGGCAGTTCGCGCGGCTCAGCTGGGGCAACAGCAACTGCTCAAGCTCCTGCTGGCGATCACACTGCTCGGTGGCTTTGGTTTCCTGGGCGTCAAGTATGTTGAGTACACCTCCAAGTTCCATAGCGGACTTTACCCCGGTGCGCGTAATGCCTACTTTGATGTCGAACAAGCCAACAAATCGCTGGGCCTCTCCGGCGAGTATGCCATCACGCCGACCATGAAGCATTGGCATATCAAGAACATTGAGAATTACTACCTCGGGCCTTACGGCGTGCATTGGGATGTCCCCAAGCAATACCAGATTCCTGAGCTTGGCTATCACGCGCCGCATCATGGTGAACATGACAGCCATGCCGTCAAACCTGCAGAGCATCACGCTGCAGATCATGCCGGCGAAGTCCGCGAGTCGTTGACCGTCGAAGCCCCCAAGCCCGGTGAGTTGGAGCACTCAACCATCGGCGTGCCCGGCAATGGTCCGGTTGGCGTGAACCCGCAGATCCTCAAGGCTCCTACGCAGGACAAGCCCGAAGATCATGCCGGCCATCATCTGTTGACTTACGACCAACTTCCTGAGTTGGAAAAACCGCGTGTGCATCACTTCTTCCAGATCTATTACCTGATGACCGGTCTTCACGTGCTGCACGTGCTTATCGGTATGTCACTGATTGCCTGGATTTTCGTGCGTGCCTGCAAAGGTCAGTTCTCCAAAGCCTATAACGTTCCCGTCGATATCGTCGGACTCTATTGGCACCTGGTGGACTTGATCTGGATTTTCCTTTTCCCGTTGTTGTATCTGATTCACTAACAAGGAGAGGGACTTGGGACTAGGGACTAGGGACTAGGGAAATAACAGAATGATGCAGTGGTATCCAACTGTCTTTTCCCTAGTCCCTAGTCGCTAGTCCCTAGTCGCTAAAATAAAACATGACTGAAGCAACTGCCAATCCGAGTCAAGAACATCACGACGAAGAACATGAACATGTCAGTTCCATCCCGCTGCTGCTGGGGATTTATGGGTTGCTGTTGTTCTTCACGTTTCTGACGGTCGCGGTGACCTGGGTGGACCTTGGCCCGATGAACGTCTGGATCGCACTGCTTGTTGCTGCCGTGAAGGTCTCGCTGGTGGCTGCGTATTACATGCATCTGAAGTATGAGAATCAGTTCTTTGGTCAGATCCTCATCGGCTCGATCTTTTTCGTCTCCGTGATGATCGGTATTGTTCTGATGGATACCCGCCAGTATCACGAAGACGTCGAAGCCGCAGCACCGGCTCCCACGCAGCAAGTTGTCGAATAAACCAACACGACCGACAACATGAAAACCTCCTGTTGCCTGAGTCGTGTTCCAGAGCGTTGCGAATCCAGGTGTAGCGGCTTTGGCGCTAGCGAGTGGGGCTTTGCCAAGGAGATTGAAGCAGACGATGCGAGCATCGTCGATGCAAATCGACACTGGCAAAGGCACATGCAGCAAGACAAAACGCGACAGATGGATTGGGAACGCTCTAAGCCCAAACGCACCATTGGAGTGCAACAACATGGAACTCTCAGCACAACATCCTGCCGACACGCCAACCGATCTTCAAAAGCAAAACAAAGCTGGACGCTTTGGTATGTGGCTGTTTCTTGCAGCACTGACTATGCTCTTTGGTGCCTGTGTGGTCGGCTACCTGATTATCCGTTTTCGTCTTGCCAACAAAATCGCACTGGGTGAAATTCAACTCCCGTCAGTTCTGTGGATATCAACCATTGCGATTTTGCTCAGCTCGTTGACCATCGAACGAGCCTGTGGGCTTTTGCAACGTGACAAGAAACAGGGTTTCAAACAACAACTCATCTGGACTGACATGCTCGCAGGACTTTTTGTCCTCACACAAGTCCCCGGCATGCTCATGCTGCTTCGCACGCATCAACAACTCGTTGATGATGGCGTTGCGATGTATGGCATGGTGTTCATGGTCATCCTTCTGCATGCCATCCATATTCTCGGCGGACTCATCCCGCTGGGCATGATCACCAAACGTGCCCTGACCACCGGCTACACCGCAGAGACGTTCCTGCCCGTGCGACTGCTGGCGATGTATTGGCATTTTCTGGGAATCATCTGGCTCATCCTCTTTGCCATGCTGTTTTTAATGGGTTGAGCAAGATCACGCCGAATTCACAAACCAATCGCCTTTCGCGGATTCGTGCAGATGAGTTTTTCAATTTGTGTCTGATCCATTCCCAATTGCTGTAGATTCTGAATCACACGTGGCATGTCAATCGCGGAGCCCACCAGGTGCCTGCCGTCTTCGCTGCGTGCTGCAAGGTCTTCGCCGATTTGCAAAGTCCATCGACTGAGTGTGTACGTCCCCGGCCCCAAACCTGCTGGTGCAATGGCATCGGTGGTGATAATGCAACGATCACTGCCAGCAATGTCCAGGTAATTTTTGAGTGCGAACATCGGGATATGCACACCATCAGCAATGAAACAAAGCCAGAGTTTGTCATACAGAGATAGCACACGCTGGATGATGTTGTCATGCCGATTCATCACTGCAGGGCATCCATTGCCAAGATGCGTGAACATCGACAGGCCTGCATCAACCGCTGCATGCAGTTGGTTCATGCTGCTGTTGCAGTGACCTGCAGAGACCGTGATGCCTTGTTTGGCAAGATAGTTTATCGTCTGCATCCGCGCATCAAACTCCGGCGCCAAGGTGACGATGCGCGTCAGACCAGCTGCTGCATCGAGTAACAATTTCATCTCATCAACCGTTGCAGGACAGACCGCGTCCAACGGATGCGCACCGCGATAGCCATCGACTGGACTGATAAACGGTCCTTCAATGTGAATGCCTCGGATCATTTTTTTGATCAGCTCGTCTTGTTCACGCAGTTCAACCAACCGTGCCAAACGCTGCGTCATCACGGGCAATTTTTCGGTGATGATGGTCGCCAAAATACCTGACACACCATCGTCACGTAGCCTGGCACACGCTTGATGTAACGCATCCCCAGCAAGGTCATCACTGTTAAAGTCCACGCCGCCGTAGCCGTTGACCTGGATGTCGAATATGTCTTGAATCATGGTGTTTTTTCGCATGATGGTTGAAATGTGAAAAAACCGCGACCCCGAAAGGTCACGGCTTAGGGGGATGAGAATAATGGGTGTCAACCGAGCTTGGAGGCTGCAGGTTGATCCAGATAAATCGTGGTGTCGGGATGCTGCTGCAAGATGGATGCAGGCACCTGGTTACTCACCGGACCTTCAATGGTGTTCTTGACGGCTTGCGATTTTCGTTCGTCGGGGACCGTGCAGATGATGGTCTTGGTTTTCATGATCTGCTTGACCGACATGGAAATCGCCTGTGTGGGGACATCCTCAAATGTCGGGAACCAACCTTCGCCCAGTTGTTGCTTGCGACAAGCATCATCCAGATTCACAACCAGGTAGGGTTCTTCGGCATCAAAGTCAGCAGGCGGATCGTTGAATGCCAGATGCCCGTTTTCACCAATACCTACGAACGCAACATCAATCGGCTCAGCGGAGACAAGTTCACCTGCGGCTTTGCATTGGGCATGCGGGTCGGTCTCACCGTTGAGATACGTAAACGATGCCAGCGGCAGGGGGAGTTGACTGACAAAACGTTCCCAGAGATACAACCTGAACGATGCCTTATGCGTGATGGGAATGCCGACATATTCATCCAGGTGAAACGCGGTGACCTTATCCCATGCGATGTCCGGCTCGTTGATCAGAGCACTTAACATCTCAAACTGAGAGGCACCGGTGGCAACGATGATCCGGGCATAACCTTTTTCTGCGATGGCTTGACGAATGGCGGCAGCCCCGTCTTTAGCAGCTTGCTCGCCGGAACGTTGTTTGGTTTCGTGGACGATGTGTTTCATTTTTATTCCTGATATAAAATGTTTTGCGCATCATGGTCAAATCAAGCCAGTGATCTGTCGATGTGCTGTTTAACCTGTTTGGAATCATGATAGGCTGGTAGAATGGGTTTGAACAAGGACACTTTACGCAACCAATGTGAAAGAATGCGCAATGTCGGACAAGCTGCAAAAATCGCTGTACTCATGTCGCAGGCGGATATGCACACGCGTGGCATTTTTGCTGGGATCACGCGCTATGCCCGACCGCTGCGTGCCTGGCAGTTTCATTTGGGCTTGCCCGACGCCCGGATTGTCTCGGATGTACGCAAATGGAAGCCGCATGGGATCATCGCGACATTGCCTCAGGCGAAGCTGGAGAAGCGGTTTGCATCGCTGGGTATTCCCATGGTCAACTGTTCAAGTAACTTGCGCAGTGAGGCGGTGCATCGTGTGATCACGGATAACGATGCGGTGGGACAGTTGGCTGCGACGTATTTGCTATCGCGTGGCTATGAGCATCTGGCTTTCTGCGGTGAGTCGGGGATGGGCGCCAGTGATGATCGCTTTGCTGCTTTTCGA
>JBICHS010000142.1:0-5230 GCA_043101135.1 Phycisphaeraceae bacterium JB051 | reverse complement strand
CAGGATTGGTAATCACATAATCCACCAATGCAGGGTCAACATAATTGGAGAATTGCCTGGTGATGCGTGCCCGGTCGGTGCGTTCGATGATGAAGCGGTTAAGCGTGCAACCCGACCACACCATGCCCACCGTCATCAGGGGCGAAGCTGCTGTCACCAGCAAACTCATCCGATCAAAAAGCACCAGGCCGTTAATCGCAAAATACAAGCCTGCAATACTCACACAGCCGATCAACGCGAGCACTGGTGACAGACGCGCAACAAGCACCGTGGCAATGAGTCCAAGGATGATGATGATCGCCACATCGACGGCAGCGGGTGAACGAATCCAACTGCTATCCGTGAGAATCGCGTTGAAAATCGCACCATGCACAACCACCCCCGGGCACTTGTGATGAAGGGAGGTTTGCACGAAGTCAGCAATCGTCGCGGTACCGGTCCAACCGATGAGAACCGCCTTGCCTGAGACGGCTTGTTTGAGTTGCGTGCGTGCATCGACGATCTGCTTTTCCCACTGCTCATTTCGAGTCAGCGCTTCATCCATCGCACGGTAGGCTTTGATGAGTTCTGACTTGAAGAAGCGATCCGTCTCGTTGAGATCTTCATCCTTGAGTTTGACGAAATCCTGATATACGGCTGAGACAAAGTCATCGGCTTTGAGTTTGGCGACCATCGCTTTTCTTGCTTGCCAGTTCGTAACAGGGGGGCGTTGTTCGCGGTAGCTTTTGCCAAGGTCGGGATTGAGTTTGAGCTTGTAGTCCGCGTCATCGTCGAGCACGATACTGATGGCTTTGTCGATTTGCTGATTGTTGGTGGCAATCTCCTGCTGATAACTGGTAATCCGATAGACCGCAATGACCGGCAGGTGTTGGCGGGTTTGCATCTGCTGCGGATCGTACATGTACTGCCAATTGTCCACGGGCCCGAACCACGGCACATCGTAGAGATAACGCACCTGTCGATTAACTGATTCCACCTGTTCCTGACGCAGCGGCAGGTTGATCACTTTGCCATCGGGCTTGGGAATTTGCACGCCATTTTCAGTGAAATGCAGATCACGCGGGGCAACACCCAGATAAGCGCAGGCGAGCATCAACCCAAGCTGCGGGATGACTTTCTGCCCGTCATACACGGCCATCGGCACACTGCGGACCACGCCATCGGAGTCGGGCAGGTAAGTCACAAAACCTGCTCCCATCCCCGCCTGGCTCAACAGCGAAATGGGAGGCAGTTGAGCTTCGACAGTCACCGGTGGTTGCTGGACGTTGGACAGTGGGGTCGTATAACGATGGATCGCCTGCATGGATCGCGCTCGGTCAAACTCTTTCTCAAGCGTGTTTATCAGGGGCGAACCGCCGATGAGTTCAACATCCAGGTGAGGCAGGATGGTCTGACGAGCATCGTAGAATCCGGCTTGTGGATTGTCCTTGAGCAACGCAACCGAACGCTGGTAAAGCACCTGCTTACGCGTACGGATAAACAGGGAGTCCACGTTGACTGCAAGTTGTTTGACTTGCTTGAAAATGGGGCGGGTCTTGAGCTCTTTTTCAAAGGCATCACGCGATAACGTCAGATCACCGTCAATCAGATCCGTCGCGGTTTTCTGAATCAAAGCTTTGGATTCATCCGCAACGGGAATCTCCACGGCAACGGACAGTAAGCTGTGATGCGATTGGTCCAGCGAATCAGCAAGCAGGCGATCATCACGAATCAGTTCACCCTCAACCATGCCGTTGTCATCCAGCGCGTAGCGCGGCTTTTGCGGCTCGGGGAACACAACGTCCAAGCCAACCACCTTGGCGTTGGCAAGGGTTAACTCATCAATGACCTGTGCCAGAACCTGACGATCCCACGGCCATGCTCCGATGGCTTGAAGCGTTGAATCATCAATGTCCAGATGCACGAGTTGGTCGGTGGGGGGTGTCTGCTGATATTGGCAGGTCTTCGCCCGGACATCATAAAACCACCGTTCAAGACTCTGTATCCAACCCATGCGGTTGGCAACAACCATTGACAGGCTGATGACCAATCCCAGGAGCATGTTACGGATAAAGAGCTTGCGTTCCGGTGGTGTCATGTGATTGCAGGTTGATCAAGTTGCATGCGTTGCTTCGTGTTATTCGACATTGGAGTAGTTGTTCATCACGCCAACCGATTCAGAGACGATGATCTGCCCGGTGGGTGTGATGTGCACCAAGTGAAGATTGGTCGTGCTTGAGGAGACGGAATTGCTGAAGGTTGTTTCGATGGGCGTTTCGTTTTCACCGATGGTTCCGGTGATGACAACCTGGTAGGTTTGTGGGTCAACGCCTTCGTTGTATACATTGGTCACACCGACGACGTTGGTCAGTGGGTAGCTGCCGTCAAATTCAATCACTTCGGTTGCGCTGGCACCATAGTAGCTGGTGTCATCGCCCATGTACCCATGGTCTGTATTCACGGAAACTTGATCGCGCGAGGTCAGAGCATTGGTGAAGGGGACAGATCCCGGGGTTGTACTCACGCCGTTTTCATAGCCATCGGGCGGGACAACTGAAAGGGCCAGGTCCGATGAGGCATAATTCATTTCATTGATATCGGTGGCAGTCCAATACAATGAAATACTTAAAAAGCCTACGCCATAATAGTTTTTGTTATCAAAGTCCGGTTTGAAATTGGTGATCGGGCCGTTGATCGGGCCACCCGCGTTGAAAATGTTCGGGCCACCGCTGCCGGGGTTGGGGTTAAGACCGGGGCGATTGACCACAAGATCACCTTCAGAACCTTGACGCCCACGCGAGTCACCGGGGTCCACGTTGCCTGACTTCTTCATGTTGTCAGCTGCTCCGTCGGATTCACCGTCCACGCCCGTGTCTTCGCCGAAGGTCATGTTCTGGCGGCGATTCTGATCAAACAGATGGGCACGGCTTTCGGTTGACCAGGCGACAAAGCCCATCGCGCCGTCCTGAATACCAACCTTGGTCCCACGCACGGAAAGGGTGGCAGAGGGGGTGCGGATGGTTGATTCGTGTTCGAAACCGGCTTTACGGATGTCATAACGCGTGCGGCCGTAGGTCATGCCCAGGTTGGTTGTGATCTTGTTGTTCTCAGCCACGGCGGTGAGCAGTTTCATGGTGCCCAGGCGGTCAAGTGTGATCGTCTGATCCGGTGGGATTTTGAATTGCACGGCACTACGCGGGCCGGTGCGAAACTCGGCACCTTCGGACAGCTTCATGCCGTTCTGAGCTTTGACCCATGGGTCGGATTCACTTTGACGAATCTGAACCATCCCGCGAACACCGGTGACCACGCCCTCAAGGACCTGGTCGGCAATGATCTTGGTCGGATCAACCGGCGAGTCATCTGCCATGGCAGGCAGGCTGATCATCAGCAGGCTAAGAAGTAGACATAACATGAGGCGTTGGGTTTTCATGATATTCTCCAGATTCAACATCTCGAGCAGGTTGGTTGGCTAAACAAAAATTACTGAGCAGCGTCAGCGGGTTGGTTGGCGTCAGTGTCAGACGAGGTGTCCACTGACTTGCTGTTGTCTGCTGCTTTTTCCTGAGCATCAAGCACCGCGGCATTGGCCTTGCGGTTGACGTTGGTTTGATAGTCTTCAGCGCGACCCATGATCTCGATGAACTGGGCGCCGTTGAGAACCTGTTGGCTGGAACTGGTGGGGAAGATGCGTAAGGCCACCATTTCCTTCAGAGCATACCGCGGCTGAGGACCGAACAGGCGCATCATCACGCCGCCTTTGATGTCAAGAATTCTGGCAAGCACCGCAGCGAGCTGACCACGCGTGATCGCCTCGTTCTCCTGGCCTTTGAAGTCGGCAGACAGGAGTTTGTCTTCGGTCAGACGCCAGACACGTTCGTCGTAGTTCTTGGCATGATCCTCGCCGCAGTGCATCAGCAGCACGCCATGGAAGGCTTCGTCATTGCTGATGAGTTTTTTGTCATTAAGTGAATGCCAGAAGTTCATCTGGCTGTCCATGTCGTTGCCTGCGTATTGACTGGTCAATGAAGTGGTGACTTCTGCGGTCTGACAACCTGTCATCGCCAAAGCCATCACACAGGTAACAAGCAAACTGATTCTGAGCAGGGGGAGTGCGTGTTTCATGATGATTAAAATGCCAGGGTCATGCTGGTGAAGAAGAAGTTACGCGGGTGAGAATTTTCCGTCAACGCGTCACCGCCGAAGAAGATACCGTAACGCACAGCCATGGACAGGTCATGTGAGATCTGCCAGTTGGCAAAGAAGTCGGTTTCAACCCCCAGGAAGGTGTGATCCCCGGTGGTTTCGTCGATGGGGGCATTCTTGTTGAGCTTGCCATACAGGTATACGTTGGTACCGACCTGGAGACGTTTGAATGTTTCATGATTGATCAACGGGAAGGTCGAAGCACCCATGCGGAGCATCATCAGGTTGGAGACTTCCGGTGCGAACGCCAGGCCGGTGTTCATCGAGCCAAAGCCGTTGAATGCCGTATCATTTGAGCCGGGCTGGTTACCGCCATAGGATGAGCTGGTTGAGACAACACGATCACCGTCGCCGGAGGCAAGGATGATTTCGCCGTCGACGCGTGTGTAGTTTTCACTCTTGAACTGGTAAGCCAGATTCATTGCCAACGCCCACGCCGAGATGTCTTCTTTGGTCTGGTTAACAGTGGTGAAGCTGTCAGTATAAGTGCCCGACATGCCACGGCCGCCTTGATAGACGAATTCCAGATTGTAGAGCAGTTGGTCGCTGAAGCTGCCTTTTGAGCCGACGCCCAGATACCAGGATTCGTAATCGAATTCGGTGGTGGTGGTTCCGTCGAAGTAACTGCCGGTGTCATTGTGATCCTGTTGAACCAGACCATAAATAAACGGCGTGTGATTTTCGTTGACACGATAGGTCAAAGCACCCGCAAAGAAGTCGCGATGCGTATCGGTGTCATAGTTGGGGCGAGCCGAATCGATGTCGATGGTGCGCCGGGTGCTGGTACCTGCCAGGCCTTTGAATCCGAGCTTGTCATGGTCGATGTTAACGAGCACGCCATCGAATTCACCACTGAACACAAGGCCGTTAAACCAGTGCACGTATTGGCGTCCACCTTCGATGATCAGGTTGGTGATCGGCGGCTGGTTGCCTTGCGATGCGATGTACTTGCCCAGATCAAAGCGGTAGACCGCACGGTCGAGTTTGAATTCTTCCCAGTCATCGCCGTGGGTATCGAACGAATCGGAGCCGGGATGAAAATCGC
>JBICHS010000141.1:0-4020 GCA_043101135.1 Phycisphaeraceae bacterium JB051 | reverse complement strand
GGGACTAGCCACTAGGGACTAGGCAAAAGACAAACAATACAAGAATAACGCATCGAAGTGGGCGTCTTGACACTAGTCCCTAGTCCCAAGTCGCTCGTCCCTGATGAATTGGTGCTTCTCAGCGCGCTTGACCATTTCGCCTGACTTCTAGACAATGCTTCTCTGCTATGAAAAGCGAACATAAAGACATTCCGACCGCACAGATACTCATCGTTGATGACGAAGACTCGCACGCTGAAGTGATGGCAGAGGCTCTGCGTCGTCTGGGGCATGTTTGTACCGTGGTGCATGACCTGAAGTCTGCCAAGGATGAACTGGAACACGGGCGATTTGACCTGGTGGTCACCGACCTGGTGATGGACGATGAAGACGATGGTCAGCAGGTATTGGCCTCTGCCCGTCAGACGCAGGAAAATGCGCAGACGATTATGGTCACCGCGCATGGCGATGTCCCCACCGCCAAGCAGGCCATTCGTGGCGGGGCATATGACTTTATCGAAAAACCACTGGACCTGGACAACTTTCGCACGCTCTGTTCCAACGCCCTGCGCGAAGTGATGCTCCGCAGCCAGAATGCAACTTTGCAGGAACGCCTGGACGAACAGTACGGCCTGGAAGGCATCGTCGGCAAATCGCCTGCGATTCGTGACCTGTTAGTGAAAATCAAGCAGGTGGCCAACAGCAATATCCCAGTGCTCATCACCGGCGAATCGGGGACCGGCAAAGAACTCATCGCACAGGCGATTCATCAAAATTCACCCAGAGCCAAGCGAACCTTCAAACCCGTGAACTGTGCAGGTTTGTCCGAAGGCATTTTGGAAAGTGAACTCTTTGGTCATGTGCGTGGCGCGTTTACCAATGCTGAACGTGATCGGCAGGGCGTTTTTGAGTTTGCAGACAAAGGCACATTGTTTCTCGATGAAATCGGTGACATGCCCGCTGCGATGCAAGCCAAACTGCTGCGTGTTCTGGAGAGTGGTGAAGTGGTGCGTGTCGGTGCCAACGAACCGAAGCACGTGGATGTCCGACTGGTTTCAGCAACGAATCATGACCTTGCCAAACGTGTCGAGGAAAAGGAATTTCGCGGCGACCTGTACTTCCGCATCCGTGGCGTGGAGTTGCATCTGCCAGCATTGCGTGAACGCACTGAAGACATCCCGCTGCTCGTCGCCCATTACATCCCCAAGTTCGCAGCTCAGGCCAACATGGAGCCGCCCACTGTGGATGAAGACACCATGCTGGCGTTGCAAGCCTACAACTGGCCCGGCAATGTCCGCCAACTCATCAACACCATTCAGCAAATGGTGGTGGTCTGTGATGGTGATCGACTTGAGCCGCGACACTTGCCCATGGAAATGCGTCCTGCAGCAGGGGCGTCTTCAGGTCCTGTTGCTGAAATCAAGAGTGGCATGAGTCTGGACCAACTGGAAAAACAAGCCATCCGCGAAGCTCTGCGAATCCATGCAGGTAACCGCGAAGCCGCTGCCAAGATGCTTGGGATCGGCGAACGCACACTTTATCGAAAACTCAAGGAATACGGGCTCAAATAACCAAGCCCAATCAATCGCACGGGGTCTTGGGCAAGTATTTGCCAGCATCTCATGACAACCCTTTAGGAGCCTTCATGACTTCAAAACAAAAACAAAACGTCAACCAGCACAACCACGGCATGTCCAATGCAGCGGTCCTGATCATCGGTGTCCTCGTCGGGCTCCTGGGTGCGGGTGCGTTTATCTATGTTGCCAAACAATCTGAAACCAAGAAGCCCGCAACGGTCGCCACCACTGAGCAAACCACACCTGTTGCTGGCCAGGGTGACACGGCTCAAGTCTATGACAAAGCGATTGACTCGGTTTCTGACAACCAGGACGCCACCGCCGATACCGTCAAGCAGGAAAAGCAGGCTGCCCCGTTGACTCCTGAAGAAGTCAAGCAGGTTCAGCAGGTCAAGAAGATTCTCGACCAGGCCATTGCCAACGAAACGCAGAAGGTCGTCGCTGCTGTCAAGGCAACCAACGACATCTCGGCAGGCAAGAATCTCATGGCTTTGGAACAGGCCAAGCTTCAGGAACTCTCCTCCAAGGTCAAGGTTGTCATTGATGCTGAAACCAACTTCATCACGGCTTTGCAGAATGTCGATGATGCCTTGGTCAAGCTGGTGAACAAGACCTCGCTTTCAGCTCAGAACAAACTGCGTGTCGCCCGCGGGTACATGTACAACCTGTCGATGGAAACCGCACTGCCGTTCCGCAAAGCCAATCTGGAGCGTTGGATGGCTTATCAGAAGTTCGTCGATTTTCTGGCTAACAACTATGGCAAATGGGAATTTGAAGCTGAGAAGAATAACACCAAGCTGCTTGATGAATCACTCAACGAAGAACTCAAAACCACGGTTGAAAACCTGAACATTGCCAGCAAGGCACTCAAGGTGGCCGAAGCCAAGCACGTGCAGGTGATCCGTACACGCATCAATCAGCTTCAGCAGGCCCGCCAGGCAGCCCAACAGGTCGGTACCAATGCTGCCCCTGATGCTGCAGCAACACCCGCTGCGACTGACAAGCCCGCCGAATCGGATAAGGCCCAGTAAATGAGTTTTGATCTTCCCTATCGCGTCGGCCACGGCTTTGACCTGCATCGTCTCGAAGAAGGCTACGACCTGATCGTCGGTGGCTGTAAGCTCGAACACGATAAAGGCTGCGTCGCGCACTCCGACGGTGATGTGGTTTTGCACTCCGTCACCGATGCGATTCTCGGCGCACTGGGCATGGACGACATCGGCCAACTCTTCCCGGACAACGATCCGAAATGGAAGGGCGCTGACTCGGTGATCTTCGTGGAAGAAGCCGTCAAACGCATGCAGCAAGTCGGCTATGAAGTCGGCAACATGGACATCACCGTCATCCTCCAACGCCCCAAACTCTCACCGCATAAGCAGGCGATGAAAGAGAAAATCGCCAAACTGTTGCAATGTGACATCACCCGCGTGAATCTCAAAGGCAAGACCCACGAGAAAGTCGATGCCATCGGCGAAGGCCGCGCCATTGGCTGTCATGTGGTCACGCTACTGATCAAAAAATAAACTGCCTCAACATCTGAAAATCCGTTTTGCGTTAAGGAATCACCTCATGAACCAACCGCAATCCGAAACGACCGATCAGACGACCTCTCAAACTGAACCTGCGCCCAAACGATCACGATTGATGGGCATTGGCTTTGCCATGATCTTTCTTGTGGGATCAGCCGTGTTCTTTGCTAAAGGACTCGATCAGATATCACTGGCATTTGAGTCCAGCGGTTGGCCAACCGTCCAAGGCGAGATCACCGAATCCAAAGTCGTGCATCATGCAGGGCATCATGAATATAAAAAATAGGATCGGTACAGCCCGGTTGTTGTGTACACCTTCATGGTGGATCAGATGCCGCATGAAAGTGATCATATTGGCTACATGATTTACGAATTTTACCGCGATCAGGAAGAGGCCCAGGCGATTGTCGATCAGTATCCCAAAGGCAAGTCGGTCACGGTGAGTTACCTGCCCGACGATCCAACACAATGCGCACTGGAAACCGGCTTTGCGATGCACATGATCATGCGCCTATTCGTTTGTGGCTTTTTCTTCTGCTTTGGACTGCTGATTCTGCTGTCATCCTGTTTGAGCAAAAAGCCAAGTTGATAGTGATCAAGGTGAACGAATTTGACGGTTCTTATTTGCCCTGAAAGCTTTGAAACTTCAGGGTTGAATACACCAATGACACCGAGTCAAGATGACTCGGCTATATAGCCCGGTCATTTTGACCGGGTGATCGGTAGGGGGCCTCTGTTTCATAACTTCGGCACCGACAACGCACACAGAGCACCAGATGTCAATCTGGTGCAGGTCTGGCATACAGTGATAACCAGCACCGTAATGACATGCGGTGCTCAGTTATTTTTGAATGGAATTCTGTTTGAGAATCACTCTTCAGCAAACTGCCCGATCACTCGCAGGCGGTCGTAGCGTTTACTCACGAGATTTTCGA
>JBICHS010000140.1:0-8438 GCA_043101135.1 Phycisphaeraceae bacterium JB051 | reverse complement strand
TAACCCACGCTCGCGAAGCGCGACAGGTCAATTCATGATGTCTGACGGATAGATCGCGGTTACTGCGTATTCGATCCGTCAGATTCACTCTCTATGATCGTTCATCTGGCGGCTTGTGTTCGTTTTTCTTGATCCCAATTCCAGTTTTTCAACATCAGCGCAAAAAAAACGCTGCTGAGAAAATTTCAGCAGCGTTGAATATTTGAATGATTTCAAATGGTGGATCTGAAGGTTCTGAGCTGCGAACTGTCCCAGGCTTGGCTCAGATTTTCTTGACACCGGCGACACAAAATGCCGGTACCGATCCTGATCATCGCTCGCTCATGGGCCAAGGCTTGCGTAAGGCGTTTTATCCTGCAGCAAGGGGCCTGGGAGGGCGATTTATTGGTGAACTTCAAAAATCGACTGCGTACGGAGCACCAAACCGTTGGAACCGGTCAGGTGATAGCTCTGTATGTGCAGCTCTTTTCGGTACTTCTGAACATCGATCAGACTCATGCAGGGGACGTTTTCGTTGTCATCCCACTTGTGACAGATCGAGTTGGCACCGGCTTCTTCGGCATAACTGGACAGCTCACGCAAGGTGGTCATGTACAGATTGTCCGAAAGCGATTCGGTCTGAATCGTGGTGACAAAGCCGATTCCCTTGTCGCCCGGCTCGCGCGGCATCTCGTAATCCTTCTCACCCAAACAGGGAATAGCGTGAACTAAACCCAGTTCTGGCAAGTGGTCACAACGATCCATCACGACCTCGGTCAAGCTGCGTTTGCCCACCTGGAAGCGAACGAGATGACCCGTGGGGACCATCCACACATCCGCTTCGTAATCACCATGGGCGAAAGTACGACGGCTTTTGAGTTCGAATAACTCCGGATGAAGGGCTCGGCGATAGAGCATCATGCGGAACATTTGGGTATTACTGGACTTAGAGCTTACACTCATGGTCGGCCTCTTACTCCTTTGTTAGGACAGATCGGCATTATAGCAGCGATTTTGATTCTGAAAAGACTTTTTTTAGTTTGATGTGTCTCAATTACACCGTACATATTGTGTAGCGAACGATTTGAGCCACAACCACTACCTGTCCGATAACAGTATCAGAGCCACGCGTTTCTCAGGTCACACCCGGGATTCGGCATCGGTTTCTGGATACACCAGACATACCCCGCCGTAAGGGGACAGGTTTCAGACTATGGCACGCAGTGACCACATTTTTCGCCTCTTCGAAACGATCTCCGATCCATCGGTAGACGCGGCGATGGCGGCTGCGTTACCCACTGCTGACCCACAGACGGCTGCCAAGCTTGTCACGTCACTGCTCCAACGCCGTCATGCCCATTCGCAGACCGCGCTGATTCGTTACTTTCATCAACTCGATGAAGACGTGCAATCACTGATCATTCAACAGGCACCGCATCTGGGACGCATCCTCCGACACATGGCTCAACATGGTCAGGCACAGGATCAACTCAACCTCGTTCAGATCGTCTCCATCTGTCGCGATCCCAAGCTCTGTTACCTTCTAGCTGACATTCTGCGATACGGTCAACCCGCTGCCCATGAAGACGCTGCATCAAGCTTGCTGGACATGGCAAATCGCAGCCTCTTTACCGCGGACGCTTTCATCCCACAGAGTGATTCACAAGCAACCGAGAACACACTCACCAGCAGGCAGATCAGTGAGCAAAACGACCTGCTCCAACAAGCCATTGAACAGGCGATCACCTTCTACGGCATCCACCAGCAACCTGCCGTGATCGAAGCCATGCTCGAAACCCAGCCGCGCCCCTTCAAGCAGGCAGGGCGTGTGCTTAACGACTTTAAACATCCAGCAACGCAGACACTCATTCAGCTTTGCACGACGCCTAACAATCCGTCGGTCTGTGAGTCAATGCTCAGCCTCATGTCGATCCCCGTGCTCATCGAGCCGATCCTCCAGGGCATTGGTTTTATGGCTAAGGAAAGGACGCTGCATCGCATGTTCACGCAGGGGCATTTGCTGCTGCTTCCTGATCGTCGCAAACTTCTGCGATCATTGCCGGTTGCGGATCACTTTTTCCCGCAGGTTCAAAGCCTCGTTGGCATCAAGCCTCAGCAACTGCGGCAACTGCCCAAGTGGTACAACATCATCTGTCGCAGCAATGAACAGCTCATCGCGCAACTTGGGACTTTGCGTAAAGTCGATGATGCCCCCACGCGCCTGATTGTTCTGCGTAAGCTCATGAAGCAGTCCGCTGCCAACTTTGATGCTGTGAATCTCATCACCGGCTTTTGTGCGGATACTGATGAAAACATCGCCCGCATTGCTTTGCGACATTTGATCCGAATTGATTACATCGACCTGTATCACCTGATGCTGCGTCTGATCAATTCCCCGCATGATTCAGTGCGTAAGATTGCATCGCGGTATGTCGCCCCGGTGGGTTTTGAAAAATACTGGGACTCCTGGCCGCGGTTTGATCTCAATCAGCGCATCGCTGCAGGTAAGGCCTTGATCAAGATCGACCCGACTTTCCATGTTCAGCTTGGTGAGAAGCTCGAAAGTGAGAATCCCGCTGACATGCATAAAGCCATGTCGATGATTCGCACGCTCAATCAAGGCACGTTCTTTGAGTATGCCCTGGAACATCTGACGCATCATGAAGACCCCAAGATTGCTTCGGCTGCCCTTAAAACCCTGGGTAGCGCCGCCACCGAGCGTGCCGCCCGAATTCTTGAATCGTCCCTGGAGCATGGTGATGCCCGCATGCGCGCCAATGCCGTTGAGGCGTTGGATCAAATCGAGCATCGCAACCACGTCAACCAGCTCGTGAAGATGAGTAAGGAAGATGACAACCGCCCGCGCGCCAATGCCATTGGTGCGTTGTTGTCCATGAACTTTGCTGATGCGTTAACGACATTGGGGAACATGCTCAACGACGAGCGCCCGATGCATCGGCTCAGTGCGTTGTGGTTGGTGGATCATCTGAATTTACGGGACATGGTTCGACACGTTGCTGAGCTTTCCATCTCTGATAAAGACCCCAAAGTCCGCACGCGTGCAAGCAAACTCATTGAGCATTTCATCGATACGTATTCAGATGTCGAAGAGGATGATCCTGTGCATCTGGATGAGCCACAGGTCAAGCAGCCGGGGGTCAAGTCATGATGCAACTGCTACTCACATTGGCATTGGAAAGTCCACGTGCGCCCAAGACGCCGCCGAATGTCGATGAGATTTTCGCCAATTGGCAATGGATCAATGAGGCTGACCCGTTGATGTCCCCGATCTGGGCCGTGGTCGCCATGTCGGTGATCCTGCTGGTCATGTTTGTGCTTCGTATCATCAAGTGGCGGAATTCCCGCAACCGTGAAGACGGGCCGCTTCTGGTCTTTCATCAGATCGCCCGACAGTTGGAGCTGGACATCACCACACAATGGCTATTGATCCGTGTCGCTCAGCAGCAGAATCTGGCAACGCCTTTGACACTACTGATCTGTGACAGCACCTTCTCGCATCATGCCAAGGCCTATGTCAAAACGCTACCCGCCCAGCGTCAACAGTCGGTGCTGAATCAACTGAGTAAAACACATCAGCATTTGTTTGCGTGATGTGTATGCAATCCTGACCTTAGGGTAAGGTCTATCATTGTGTCTTAACTTACTCGACACAGCTCTCGATAAGTTGAGCACAGGGTGTAAACCCGGTGCCCCTTGGATTAACGTACGCACAACGGGCACCGGATTAACATCCGGTGCTCAACTTTGAACATGACGTGCATCATGTTCCTGCATGGGAATGACGAAATCTGAGGCTGTATGCAGAAGTAACATTTGAACTGTTTTACGCGAAATACCACTGGAAAAGCTGACGCGTGATCGGGCCGACTTTACCATCGTTGATGGGGGTGTTGTCCACGTGGGTGACACCCGCGACGAGGGTGGTTGTCCCGCCGAGCATGACTTCGTCTGCTGCCATCATGTCCTGGACGGTGAAGGTTTGCTCGCAGACTTCAATGCCATGCTCTTTGGCGATGGCGATTAGATTCAATCGCGTAATACCGCCTAAAATCCAGTGGTTTGCGGGGTGTGTGACCAGCTTGCCATCCTTGACAATCAGCAGGCTTGTGGAGGTGCCCTCGGTGACAACTTCATCACGGTGAAGAATGGCCTCGGCACAACCGGCTTGCTTGGCTTGCATCTTGGCCATGCAGTTGGGCAGCAGTAATAACGACTTGATATCACAGCGATGCCAACGCAGGTCGGGCAGTGTGATCGTCTTGACCGCAGCGGGGCCGGCATCAATGTCCACCGGTTTTTCGTACTCTGCCATGACAAAGACGGTGGGCTTGGTATCGGGCTTGGGGATGTGATAGCGCACGGCTTCGGCACCGCGGGTGATCTGCCAATACACCTTGGCGTCGGTGAGTTGCTGCTTGGCAACCAGTTCATTGCTGATCGCCAGCAAATCTTCCTGCGGGTAGGCAATGCCCACTTCGTTGAGTGAGTGCTTCAAGCGAGCGATGTGATCGGCTGCAGCGATGGGTTTGCCACGGTGATAAAACAGCACTTCGTAAATGCCATCGCCAAAGAGAAATCCACGATCAAGCACACTGACTTTGGCCTGCGAGAGTGGGAGAAATTCGCCATTGAGATAGACTGTAGGATCATCCATGATCAGCATATTGTAGTTAAATCAAAGCGATGTTGCTTTGACTTACTGAGGCTGTGGAAAGGTTGTGAGGTGTTGTCACGGATCGCTTTCGTTACGTTGAGCACCGGGTGTTAACCCGGTGCCCGTTGTGCATTCATCACTGCTAGTGGCACCGGATTTACATCCGGTGCTCAGCACAATCAAGTCTTTGTATTATGGCTTAAGCGCTTTGACGACCAGCTGCCCAACCGCGTGGCTGGACGCGGGGTTCTGGCCGGTGATGAGGTTGCCTGATTGCACGGCATGGGGTTGGAAGTTGGAGGTGGTTGTCACCTTGCCCCCAAGTTCCCGCAGGCGTGTTTCAAGCAGGAACGGCATGTCCTTGGTGAGTTTGACCGCAGCTTCCTCGCTGTCCGAAAAGCCGGTGACGTCGCGGTTATGGACCAGCGGTTTACCTTTGGGCGTTTTCACGTTGACCAACGCAGCAGGGCCGTGACAGATGGCAGCGATGAGCTTGTCATTCTTGACGAAGGTTTCGATGGCCTGTGTCGCTTGCTTGGAGTCTGCAAGGTCGAACATTACACCATGCCCGCCGGGGATGACGATGGCATCAAACTTGTCCAGATCCACTTTGCTTAACGCGCGAGTGGTTTGCAGTTGCTTGATCGCGTCCTGCCAGGCTTTGGCTTGTTGATCGTTGGGCTTGCTGCGTGCGTCGATGGGTACCTTGCCACCGTTGAGTGTTGCGGTGGTGACATTAAAGCCTTGGGTGATGAACAGGTTGTAGGGGACCGCATATTCCTCAAGCCACAAACCGGTGGGCTTGCCACTGGTCATCTTGTCAGCCTGAGTGACAAGCATGAGCACGTTGGGTGCATCCGCTGCCGTGACGTTGGCGGTGAAGAACAATGTGAAAGCGAGCAGCAGGGCGGTGAGCAATTTCATGAGATGTTCCTTGTTGCTGTTGGGATGAGTTGAATCATGTCGCAAGCCGCCAGATGAGATCGAAGAATCGAATCTGACGGGTGTTCTCACGACGAGACCCGTCAGATTCACTGCGTTCATCTGGCGGCTTGTGTGAGTCATTTTATTGTACGATCTGTTTAACCCAACCAATAAAAAACACCGCGTATTCCACGGTGTTTTTTGAAAGGTCGGTTGTGTGTTTGGTGTTTACACGCTGATCACGTGAGCGCCTTGTGCAGGACGGGTGACAAACGCAGCTGGTTCAATGCCGGTCTGTTCCATGTAGGTCTTGCAGATTTGTTCACTGATGGTGTTGGCTTTTTCTGCTTCAACGAGACTAACCGTGCAGCCACCGAAACCGCCACCGGTCATGCGGCTTCCGTAGACGCCGCCAGCCAGGCCGATGGATTGGGCGAGTTGCACCAGCAGGTCCAGTTCCTTGGTGGAGACTTCAAAGTCGCGGCTGAGCGTTTCATGTGAATCGTACATATGTTCACCCACGGCAACCCACTGGTTCTGCTCCATGAGCTTGGCGGCTTCGGCGGTACGCTTGATCTCACCGATGACATGCTTGGCACGCTTGTAGACCACCGGCTCCATTTTGTCCTTGGCTGCATCAAGCTGTTCGATGGTGGCATCACGCAGCGATTCAACGCCCAGAATTTTGGCAGCTTCTTCGCATTGCTGACGACGCTGAGGATACTCACTGCCTGAGAGCTTGTGCTTGACGTAGGAGTTGATGATCAGCACCGCGACCGACGGGTCATTGAGGCGGACATGCTCAGGCGTGTTGGTGCGACAATCCAAGAGCATCGCACAACCTTCTTCGCCACCAGCTGAGATGTACTGGTCCATGATCCCGCAGGGCATGTTGGCAAAGTCGTGTTCAGCCTTTTGACAGAGTAACGCTTTGTCGGTGACACCGAGCTCTGCGCCCGCCAAATCAGCGAGCAGGGTGGCGACGCAGACTTCCAATGCAGCACTGCTTGAGAGGCCTGAACCCAGGGGCACGGTGGAGCTTAGATACGCATCAAAGCCGCCGGGGTTGATCCCGCGTTTAAGGCAGCCGTAGACGACACCTTTGACGTAGTTGACCCATTCGGGTTCGCCCTGGGTGAGGTCTTCGGAGATTTCGAAGCTGCCGGGGAAGTCTTCCATGCCGATGGAGTTGACGTTGATGGTGTTCGTGCCGTTGGGCTTGGCGACGATCATGGTCTGTCGCTCGATGGCGATGGGGCAGACGAAGCCTGCGTTGTAGTCGGTATGCTCACCGATGAGATTGACGCGCCCGGGTGCGACAGCTGCGTGGGTGGGTGCCGAGCCGTACTTGGCGTTAAAGGCTTCTTTGAGTTGGGTTAATTGTTCGGGGATGCTCATGATATCTGGGTCCTGTTCGCCCTGGTTTGAGGGCTCAATGTTTGCGTTACGCGATGGTTAAGACTAATATTCCTGATTCTACACCCACTGCGGGAAGGCCTTAAATCGGATAAGGCCATCTCATGGGCAGAGGGGGTATTGTAAAGAGGCTTGGCTTGAAATTCGAATTGATCGACAACGTGTTGGAATTGGAAGCTAATCGCATCGTCGCGATCAAGAACGTCACCAGTGCCGAAGAGTACCTGGCGGACCACTTCCCGTCCTTCCCGGTGCTCCCGGGTGTGATGATGCTTGAGACGCTGGTTCAGGCGGCTCGCATCCTCGTTGCCAAGTCGCAGAACACGGGGGACACGCCCCTGATCATGGCCCAGGCTCGGAATATCCGGTATGGCAACATGGTCAAGCCCGGGCAGAGCCTGATCGTCGAAGTCACCCTCAAGGGCGAAAAAGACGGGCAATGGCAACTGGTCGGGACAGGCAAAGTGGATGGCAATGTTGCTGTCCAGGGCAAATTTGCATTGGCAGCACTCAATCCGACGGCTGCCTGATTGGATAGATTCAACAGGATTAAACGCAACGATAATTCGGCAACGGATATGCCGAAATTGCAACGGAGATCGCAATGACCCACGACGAAATTTTCAGCAAGGTTCAGGAAGTTCTGGTTGACGCATTGGCAGTCGACGATGAAGAAGTCACCTCAGAAGCCACCCTCACCGGTGACCTCGGTGCCGAATCCATCGACTTTCTTGACATTGTTTTCCGTCTTGAAAAAGCCTTCGGCATCAAGATCGACCAGGGCGAAATCTTCCCCTCCAACGTGCTTGAAAACGAAGAGTACGTCAAAGACGGCAAAGTCACCGATGCCGGCATGGAAGAACTCAAAAAGCGCATGCCCCATGCCGACCTGACCGAATTCGACGCCAACCGCGATGTGGAAGAATTCTCCAACATCTTCACCGTCGATACCATCGTCAAGTTCATCGAAGGCAAGGTTAGCTAATTCAGGAGAGAGGGACTAGCGACTAGGGACTAGGGACTAGGGCTAAGACAGGTTACGCATCGTAGGTGTTGCTAATTGTCTTTACCCTAGTCCCTAGTCGCTAGTCCCTAGTCCCTAAAAAACCCCATGCGCTGGATGTGGATTGATCGCATTGTTGAGCTTGAAAAAGCGACCCGAATCGTCACCGTGAAAAACGTTTCACTGGCTGAGGAGGTCGTGCACGATCACTTTGCTGCAACGGACACGCGTCCTGCGGTGCCCGTGCTCCCCAATCCATTGATCGTCGAAGGCATGGCACAAACCGCCGGCATCATGGTCGGTCACGCCAAGGACTTTGCAGAAAAGGTCATTCTGGCCAAGATCAGTAAAGCCATCTTCCACGAAGCAGCCATGCCCGGTCAGACGATTCGCTTTTCCGCGGATATGGATCGCATTGACGATGCCGGCGCGATGACCACA
>JBICHS010000139.1:0-3792 GCA_043101135.1 Phycisphaeraceae bacterium JB051 | reverse complement strand
TCGGGTTTCGTGATTCGGGTTTCGGGTTTCGTTTGATGGCGAATGTGGGTTTGATGATTCGATCCGGTGTTTGCAAAGGACACTTGCCTTTACCCGATACCCGGAACCCGAATCACGAAACCCGATGACTCACCACCACATCCACAGGCGGACCATGTCAGCGATGCGATGGGTTGCGACCCACCAGATTTTGCGTTTGCCCATGTCGATGCGGGCGAGGCCTTCCATGCCCGGTCGCATCCAGTTGGCACGTTGCCAGACATCGTTGTTGGTGCCCGGTTCCACGGGACCTTTGCCGGTCTCCGGGCCGTTGGCTGATGCTGCGCGGTAGAGGATGCCCTGGAAAATCACGGTGTCATCCTGCTGGTAGTCGGCAGTGTTGGACCAGTCTGCCGTCGCAAAGCCACTTCGGATTTCAAAGACGTTCTGACCGTTGACCGGCGTTGCCAGCGGGACGATCTGTCGGACCATGAAACGGAAATCCTGATCCGGCTGAGATCGTGTTGTCAGATCGCCTTCGGGCAAGCCGCCGGTTTCGTGGATGTAATGTTCGATGGTGTCGATGTCCTGTTCGTTGACGCGCAGGATCGGGATCAAGTCCGTCAGCGGGGCGACTTCGAACATGGCCTTGCCTTTTTCGACCACGCCACCGACTTTGTCATACCAGTCACCGGTGAGCACCACGCCGTCAATGGGGCTTCGAATGGTGGACTTTTCAATCTGGTATTGAAGCAGGTCGATGCGAGCCTGATTCTGCTTCATGGCAGCTTCGGCTTGCTGGGCTTCGGCGATCTTGTTTTCAGCACGTGCTTTTTGACGTTGCAGTGAATACATGTGCAATTGGCTGACCGCTTCACCGTACTGGAGCTTGAGTTCCGTGGTGTTGAGGATGGCCAGGATATCCCCAGCTTTGACTTCGGTGCCCGGTCTGACGCGTACTTCGCCCAGGTCACCTTCGTATGGTGCTGGGATGATGCGCTTGGACTGAGCTTCCATGGTGAAGTCCGCGGAGATACGGTAGGGCATTGAGCCGACGAAGACGTAGATCAATGCTGCCATGATGACAACGCTGAGCATCTTCCAGCCGACATGCTTGGGGCCGACCACGTAGGAGGCAAGCCACTTGACGGAGTTCCACGCGTGGCCGATGAGCCAGCGGTCCGATTCGTAACGGTCAGCCAGTTGTGGGGCAGCTACGTCAGCGATGAGTTGCAGCTGCGTGACGAGCAAGCCGTCGAAGGGCTCTTCGCGTTCGAGCGTCAACACGCCGATCCATTCGTCACGCAGACGAAGTGGGATGGAAACGATGTTGCTGCCTTTGTCGTTTTGCAGCAGTTTTTTGTGCGAGTAAATCACGGCTTCAGCCAGCAGCGGTTCGGCATTCTCCGGGATGGGGTAGACGACCGGTTGCTGCTGGTCGAGACACTCGCCCATTGCCACTTCCATCTGGCGGACGTATTCGCTATGTCGTTTGAGTTCTTCAGTGTCACTCATAGCAACGACGTTGATGCCTTTGCCTTTGACCCAACCGAGCGTGACGCGGGAGCATTTGAGTTGTCGAGCCAACTCGTTGACGAGGTTGAGTCCTGCACCTTGAAAGCCTTCTGCTTCCTGCGTTGTTCCCAGCAGTGCCACTGCATTGCGGACATTCTGGGCATCCTGCTGCGCGATGCGTGCAGACTCGCGTTGGAGAAAGACTTCGTACAACCCCGCTGCCATTTCACGCATGGGGACGGTGGCAGTGATCGTTGAGGGGTCCTGACAGTCAGCGACCACGGTGGTGACACCTGCGATTTTGCCTGCTGCCCGGATCACGGTGACGAATACGTGAGCACCAATGCCTTGCTGATCTTCCTGACCTTCAGGGGAGACTTTGAGCACGTGTGACGTCTGACGTTCAAAGCCACTCTTGGCACTCTGTGAAAGCAACTCGCGAATCGCCTGGGCGATCTGATCACCTTCGAGCTTGTTGGGCCAACTGTTGAGGATGACCGGCTCGTTGTTCTGACCTTTGACCCAAAAGGCACCATACTCGGCTGCAACGATCTTGCATTGCAGGTCCAGCATTGCCTGATGGAAGGTCGGCAGGTCCGGGGCGTTGTTGATCTTTTCGATCAGGCCACCCCAGCCTTTACTCGACGGTTTATTGGTTTGTTGTGTGGGGATTTGTGTCATGGCTGATCAGTTCGAGTCCTTCTTTTGAGGATCGGTAAAGCTGACAACCACCTGGCCGCCTGCAGGGTGATGTGCGTCGTTGGCAAACTCTACGCGAACCAGTCGCGTGTTGCTCGCTGAGTCAGCAACGGAAGCCATGTGAACAATCTCGCCCACGATGGGTTTATCCAGTTCTTTGCCAAGTCGCATCTGGATCCAGGCCTGATCGCCCACTTTCAATTCGGTGGTCTCTTCCAATGCCACAGGCACGTCCACCCGCAACGGGTTGGTCACCACCAACTCCACCATGGGTTGGAGGTTTTCCACCACCTCGCCGATGTCCACGAGAATCTGCTCAATCACGCCATCCATCGGGGCGCGGAGCGTGTAGCTTTCGTGACGGGCTTCGGTGATCTGCAATTGACGCTTGGCTTCGTCCTGTTCACGTTGTGCTTTTTCGACTGCCAGTTTCTGGACGGCGGTGGTCAACTCTGCTTTTTTGAGTTCAAAGGGGACGGCTGCATTTTTGGCAACCAGCTCGCGGGTCTTGGCTTCTTCGGTTTCCGCTAATTCCAGAGAGGCCTTGGCCTGATCGACTTCGACGGTGCTTTGAGCTCGGAACCGCCAGATTTCGATTTGAGCCAAGCCTTCTTTGTCTTCGAGTTCGATGATGATGTCGCCTTTTTTGACCACATCACCGGGATGGACATGACGCTGGAGCACTTTGCCCGGGACGGTGAAGCCCAGACGCAGGTCGTGACGTGCCTTGCTGACCGCTTCGATTTGCCCGAAGCAGTTTGCTGCGCTGAGGCAACAGATACAGATAATCGTCAGATAGTTTCTCAAAACAATGTGTCTCCCAAAAATACAATCGGCAAGGGGGTTGCCGACCTGGCACCTGTGTCAGTTTTCCCGGTTCGTGCCAGCTTCATTACAAATGAGCAATCGCCGTTGCATATTGTAACGAGAATCGGTCATTTGCGTGTGATTTTCCCCCGATTGCCGGATTGGTTTATAATCTTTGGCTCCCACGCAGTCTACAGCCAAAGGATTCGAGCCATACATGAAAATTGACAACAAACTCAAACCCAGTGATCTGACTGTAGCAATTGAAAAAGTTCTGACGCTTGCAGCACGTAAAGTCAAGTCCATCGACAAGTCCTGGAAGCCCGAAAGTGGCACGCCCGTCTTCACCGTCAAGGGCAAGTACACCTCCATGGGCTGGACCGAATGGACGCAAGGCTTCATGTTCGGCAACATTCTCCTGGCGGGTGACGGCCTCGATGACGCCAAGCTCATGAAGCTCGGTACCGACCGCACGCTCCAGTACATGCTGCCGCATGTCACGCACATCGGCGTTCATGACCATGGGTTTAACAACCTTTCAACCTATGGCAATATCATCCGCCTGATCCGTGAAAAGAAACTCAAGGACACCGCAGGCATTGAAGAAACCTGCAAGACCGCTGTCGCAGCCTCCGGTGCCGTGCAGGCCTCCCGCTGGTCAGGTGTCCGACAGGAGTTCAAGGATAAGCACTCTGCCAAGACGCGGATGCTCGGTTACATCTACTCCTTCAATGGTCCACACTCGCTGTTCATCGACACCATGCGTACCACGCGTATCCTCGGCGTTGCCTG
>JBICHS010000138.1:0-10189 GCA_043101135.1 Phycisphaeraceae bacterium JB051 | reverse complement strand
CCGTCCTTGAGTTTGAAGAGCTTCTGGATCGGTTCACCATAGCCCGTCGTCGCAGGTAGATCGATGAGTCGGACGGTATAGGCCACGCCGAGATTGGAGAAGAACACCGCGGTGGCACGTGTCGAGCCAATGGAAGCAGCGAGCACGGTATCGCCTTCACGCAGTCGGACTTTCTCCAGGTCGATGGGATTTTTCTGTCGCTTGACCCAACCGTCCCGAGTGACCAGGAAGTAGGTGTCTTCATCGACAATGAAGTCCTGTTCGTCGTATTCGACTTCCGCTTCTTCACCGACGAAGGTCGTGCGACGTTTGTCACCCTTGCCATAGTTGTCACGGATTTGAATCAGTTCATCTTTGACAATGCCCCAACGTCCAACAGCATCCTGTTCGTCGAGGAGCTTTTCGATTTCGCCAACACGTTTTTTCTTGTCCGCCAACTCATCACGAATCAAATTGATTTCAAGCTTGGCAAGACGGTAAAGCTTCAACTCAAGAATCGCTTCGGTCTGCTCTTCATCAAGCTGCTTGAAGCGTTTCATGATTTTCTTAGCCGCATCGGCTTTGCCATCCGAAGCACGGATGATTTTGATGATCTCATCCAGTGCATCAAAGACCAGCGCAAAGCCTTCGAGAATGTGGATGCGCTTTTGCAGTTGCTTAAGTTCGTGTTCCAGTCGCTTGGTGACAACTTCCAAACGGAAGTTAAGGAAGCACTGAAGAATCTCACGCAGATCACAACGCTCGGGTCGGCCGACTTCGGGGTTTTCCGTGGGGATCAGGCAGGTGAGGTTGACGTTGAAATTGGTCTGCAAAGGCGTGTGCTTGCAGAGGTATGCCATGACCTTTTGCTCGTCCGCATCCTTCTTGAGTTCAAGCTCAATGCGCACGTCTTCGGTGGAGACATCCTTGATATCCAAGAGTGGCGGGAGCTTGCGTTGGATGACCACCTGAGCGATCGACTCGACCAGGTTGGACTTGTTAACCGCGTAGGGAATCTCGGTGATGTAAATTGTCTTGGTCGAACGGGTGGTCGGACCTGCCTCCCACTTGGCGCGGAGCCGGATGGCACCTTGACCTTTTTTGTAAATCTCGCGAATGTCATCGCGGCTATTTAATATCTCGCCACCGGTGGGAAAGTCCGGGCCTTGCACGGCGTCGTTGGCAATGAGCTGATAGGTCTTAAGCTCGGGGTTCTCCAGAAGCTTGACCAGGGCGTTACAGACTTCCTTGAGATTGTGAGGTGGGATGTTGGTTGCCATACCCACGGCAATGCCTGTTGCGCCATTGACCAGCAGGTTGGGAACGCGTGCCGGGAGCACCACGGGTTCGGACTTGGTGCCATCATAGTTGGGGCGGAAGTGCACGGTCTGCTGGGTGAGCTCAGAGCACATCTCAATGCTGATGGGCGTCATGCGACATTCGGTGTAACGCATGGCAGCCGCGTTGTCACCGTCGAGTGAACCGAAGTTACCCGAACCATCAACCAGCGGGACACGCATGGAGAACGGCTGAGCCATACGCACCATGGCATCGTAAATCGCCATGTCACCGTGCGGGTGGTAATTACCCATCACGTCACCGACGACCTTGGCACACTTGCGATGCTTGGCGGTGTGGGTGACGCCCTGCGTGAACATGGTGTAGAGAATTCGCCGCTGAACCGGTTTCATCCCGTCACGCACGTCAGGCAGCGCACGGCTGGTGATCACGCTCAGCGCGTAGTTGAGATAGCGCGTTTGCGCCAGGTCATGCAGCGGTGCACTGTGTTCCGTGGGCTCGGAGAGGACATCGTCCAGATCACCGCCACTGCCATCGGCAGACGCCTCGTCGAAAAGTGATTCGTCTTGTTTGCGTTTTTTACGTTTGGCCAACGCCTCTGCCCTCCCTGGCAGTCAAAAATAAGCACTGAATACAGATATTATCGGCACCTTGATGCCGTTTGCTCAAGTTCTCCCCGTTGAACCCGCCCGAATCAATCCGGGAATCCTGCACGATACGCCAGAATCGGCCGCTTCTCAAGTGAACTGCTTGCCGGGGCGAAAAGTCGAAGCGACTGATCCACGTTCATGCGGCTTGCAGGTTGGATTGTACAGGTTGTGCCAATGTTGTGTTTGCAGGCCGTAAGCGAAGTCTGATTATCTGATTGGTGCTTTTGCATCTGGTCAATCACGGGTTATTGCCAAAAGGACATTGAGCCCATTTTAAGAGAGAGACCTCATGCAAATCACCACGCAATGGAACATTGATGCCAACGCCATCCCCATGGATCACAGCATGTTATTGGTGCTGCCCCTGCCGTTTCACACCGACGACCAAGGCAACCTGCTCGTTGAATCTCAGGGGCTCAATGGACTCAAATGCTGGTTGGAGCACTTTTCCCCGCTGACGCTAGCTGCCCCGGTTCGCCCGATTGATGAACAGGCCAAAGCCAAGAACGCGACGTGGGTGCCCGTGCCCGAATCTTATTTCAAACGCCATCTGCGGTTCGTCCCCCTGCCCTGGGGCTACCATCCGGCGATGCACATGAAATACATTCGCCAGGTTAAAACGACACTGAAAAAACTCATCGGCGAACATCGCTACCTGCAGTTTGGGATCAGCGGCTGCACGATTGGTGACTGGCCCGCAACGGCAGCCCGTCTGGCTTACCGCCAGCAACGCCCCTATGCCGTACACACTGACTGGATCACGCATCAGGTCTATCAACACAACGCAAAAACCAAACGCCTGCGCCATCGCATTCGTGGCAAGGTTGAAGGCACGATGATGCGCTTTGCCGAAAAACGAATCATCAACCGTAGCAGCCTCGGTCTCTTCCACGGTGCGGACACCTACGAGGGCTATCGCGATTGGTGCCCCCAGCCGTTCATGATTCATGATGCACAGGTCCAACCGTCCGAATTGGCTGCGATGGATGCTGTCAAAACCAAGATCGATTCACTGACCGATGACCGGCCCATCAAGATCGTCTATGCCGGGCGCGCGATTTCCATGAAGGGGCCAGACCACTGGCTTAACGCGCTGGGGATCGCCCGTGATGCAGGCGTGAACTTCACCGCCCAATGGTTCGGCACAGGTGATCAAATCGACAACATGCAGCAGCAGATCAACCAACTCAACCTGGCTGACCGCGTGAGCCTCCCCGGGCATCTGGAAGGCCGCAAAGCCATGATGGATGCAATTTTTGAGGCAGACATGCTGCTGTTCTGTCACATGACCCCCGAGTCGCCCCGCATTCTCATTGAGTCCATGGGGCAGGCCACCCCCATCGTCGGCTATGGTAGTAACTACTCCGAAGAACTCATCCACAAGGGCGGTGGTAACCTGGTTCCCATCGGTGCATACAACGACCTTGCCCAGCGCGTCATCAAACTGGATCAAAACCGCGAGCAACTGCGGACACTGATGCGCCAGGCACGCACCCGCTGTGATGAACTCACCGACGTCCGCGTCTTTGGCCATCGTGCGAAGCTCATTGAGAAATATCTGGGGTAACTTTCAGTTCATCACACACACTGAAAATAGCTGCGACACTGCGTGTCGCTGACAGACCATCCAGTTTAGCGCATCAACGCTTTGTGATACGCTACGCTGCATGGATACCAATCAACAACTCGCTGCGATTTTCCAGCAGATGGCTGACGTGCACACCATTCTGGAAGATGACCGTTTTCGTATCAATGCCTACGCCAAAGCCGCCCGTGTCATCGGGGAATTGCCCACCGACCTGGGTGAGATTGGCGCGGAAGTCGCGCTGCTTGCCAAGATTGATGGCATCGGTAAATCCACTGCCAGCAAGATCGCTGAGTTCCTGGACACCGGCAAAATCAAAGCCCACGACGAGGTCATGGCACGCATCCCGCATGGCTTACTCGACCTGTTACAAATCTCAGGGCTCGGCCCCAAAACCGTTGGCCTGATGTGGTCGCAGGCAGGCATCGAATCACTTGATGACCTCAAAGAAAAACTCAAAACCGATGAGCTGACCAAGCTCCCACGCATGGGCCAGAAGTCACTGGACAAAATCCGAAAGTCCATCGCGTTCATGGAGTCCACCGGCGGGCGCGTGAACATCGGTAAAGCCCTGCCCATCGCCCAATGGTTCGTCGAACAGCTCCAATCGCTCGACGAGGTCAAACAAGCTCAATACGCAGGCTCATTACGTCGTGGCAAAGAAACCATCGGTGATATCGATGTGCTCGTTGCAGCAAGCGAAGATGATTCCAAAACCATCAGCGATTTCTTTGTCCAACTTCCGGGGGTCACCGAAGTGCTCGCACAAGGTCAGACCAAAAGCTCCGTGCGTACAGAGCATGGCGTGCAGGTTGACCTGCGCATCGTCGAGCCGGACCACTTTGGGGCTGCCCTGATGTACTTCACCGGCTCCAAGGAGCACAACGTGGCCATGCGTCAACGTGCGATCAAGATGGGTATGAGTCTCAACGAATACGCATTGACCAGGGACGATAAACCCGTCGCTGCCAAGTCCGAAGAGGATGTGTTCAAGGCATTGGATTTGGCATGGGTCGCCCCGGAGATGCGTGAAGACCATGGCGAGTTAACACTTGCTGAAAAAGACAAGCTGCCCAAGCTCATTGAAGTAGCTGACATCAAAGCGGAGCTCCACGCGCACACCACCGCCAGCGATGGCATTTGGAGTATCGAGCAGTATGCCGACTTTGCGATTGACCGCGGGTTTCACACCATTGCCATCACCGATCACTCCAAGGGTCAGGCGCAGGCCAATGGTCTGAACGAAAAGCGTCTGGTTGAACACATCGAGAAAATCCGCGCAGCTGCCAAGAAGTACGAAGGCAAACTCACCATCCTTGCAGGCAGTGAAGTCGACATCCTCGCGGACGGCACGTTGGACTATGCCGATGATTTGCTCGCTGAGTTGGACGTCGTCGTTGCCAGCCCGCATGCCGCGTTAACGCAGGACCCCAAGACCGCCACCGCGCGACTGCTTAAAGCCGTTGAAAATCCGTACGTCACGATCATGGGTCACCCCACGGGTCGACTGATCAATCGTCGTGAAGGTTTGAGCCCGGACATGGGTAAGCTCATTGATGCAGCCAAAGAACGTGGGATTGCCCTTGAGATCAATGCCAACCATTGGCGTTTGGACTTGCGCGATTCACATGCACGGCTGGCAATTGAATCGGGCGTGATGCTTGCCATCGACACCGACGCGCACGGCCCCGGTGATATGGATGAACTGGAGTACGGCATTCTCACCGCCCGTCGTGCCGGCGCGACCGCGGACAACGTCATCAACTGTATGAGCCAAACCGCATTAGCCAAATGGCTCAAAAGTACCCGGCCGTGATATGTGTTGATGATTGGCAGAGCCATAGAGACACGGAGTATTATCAATCCTGTCAATAATTCGTGCTTGTATGAGCACCGGATGTCAATCCGGTGCCCGTTGTGTCAACGCTGCTCCATGGGGTACCGGGTTGACACCCTGTGCTCATTGAATTGAAAAGCAGGAATGACAAATGGGATTGGTATAAGACTTGAACCTCACTGCGGTAGATTCGACGTTTCGTCTTTTTCTTCGGGGCCAAGGATTTCGTCGACGACTTTGCGGACATGCTCAGAGGGATCGAGCTGATAGGCTGTGTCTGCCGTCGGCATCTTCGCATCGTCTGCCAACTGCTTGCAGATCACCAATACGTCGTCGAGTTCCTGGGCGGTGAGTTTTTCTTTGAGTAGTGATTGCTGCTGAGACTGTGGCTGATCCGGATCCACCTCAGCTTTGATTTTGTCGACGATGGGCTCAAGTGCATCAGGTGAAAATTTCTTGGCGAGTCCCGCTTCGGTCATTCGGCCGACCTGGATTTGGGCTTCACGTTTTTGTTCATCGCTGCGATCAGAAATATCGATCTGATGATTCACCGCGTAGTAAACCGTACCCACCATCAGGACAGGACCCTGGATTAATTTTTCAACGACATCGCCCAATTCGTTGGCTGTGATGCGCTTGTCCAGAAAAGCTTCATAGAGTCGGTCGGTCTGATGAATGATGTCCTTTTTCTGCTGCTCAGGTAGCGGCAATTCCGTCAAAGCAGCATGCAGGCTCATGTTCACCACGGACGCGATCATCTTGTCTTTGTAGACCCAACCGAGCATGACGATCGTCCCGATGAACATGCCGAACATCACCAGCGTGACGAGAATGAGCACAAGCCACCCGCCTGAACTTTTGCGTGGCGGGCCATCAGGTCGCGGCGTGGGCGGTGTTGGTGATTGAGCTGTCGAGGAAGGCTGATTCATGGGGGCTTACTCTTTGTCGTCGTGATCCAGGAAGGTACTTAGGCCGGGACGAAAGACGACTTTCTCGTCGATGACCACCAGCTTTTCATCCAGGTACATCTGCACGGCATCGGAGAGGACGCGGCCTTCAAGTTGTTGGCCTTTGAGCTTGACCTCTTCGGAACTGTCTTTGCCAACGTTGATGTGAAAGACGTCCTGGAGAATGATGGGACCCTGGTCGAGTTGTTCGGTGACCAGGTGCGCGGTGCAGCCGGTGACGCGCACGCCTGACTCCCATGCCTGGTGATACGGCTTGGCGCCGGGGAAGTAAGGCAGCAGTGACGGGTGAATGTTGATGATGCGATGCTTGTAGGTTTCCAGCACATCGGGCGTGATGACCTGCATGTAACGAGCTAGAACCGCCAGATCGGTGTTGTAATGATTCAGACGCTCAAGCAGCCACTTCATGTGAGCTGGCTTGTCGGTCGAAGGCATGTACTCAAAGGGAATGCCTGCCTTCTTGGCCATCGGTTCAAGGTCAGGATGATTACTGAGCACGCAGACGATATCGCCACGGAGTTTGCCCGCATTGTCATCCCGCAGCAGTTGCTCCAGGCAATGCGGTTCCTTGCTGACAAGGATGGCGACATTTTTCTGACGACGTTGATCATGCAGCGCGACGCGTACCGTCATCTGAATCTGCTGCCCCAGATCAAGCAAACCGGTGATCAGGCCGTCGAGGGTGACGGACATGTCCGCCAGGTCGACAAGCATGTCCATGATGAACTGCCCGTGGACGACCTGTTGTTCGATGTCTTCAATATTGACGCCCTGCTCAGCGAGGTAGGTCGCAAAGCGCGCGACGACACCTTTCTGATCCTGCCCGATGACACTGACAACTGCTTTGATCTTGGCCATGATGTTGGTTTCCTGACAATGATTAACAAGGTTGTCATTGTAACGAAAACCGGGTGATGGGGTTCGATTTGCAGGCTCAGGCGCATTGCAAAGAAGCGTGAACTTTTCCCCTCAGGCGAGCCGCATCGTGTCGATGTGGATTTGACCAACGGTCAAAGCAGAACGTTACACAGCATTTGCAATGTCGATGTTGAGCTTCGCTCAATCCCGCGTTGACACAACGCAGCTCGCCTGATTGAACAACATGTGTTGATCTACACACTTGTACATTGCAGGACGACGACGCCGCCGTTGTGTTCGGTGATATTGCCATCGGGCATGGTGATAACGCAGGGGACATTCTCGGGGGTCTGGGCTTTGAGCGTGAACGTGCCTTCGATTTGGTTGAGTTCGACTTTCACCGGGCCATGCGGTGTCGGGACGATGCACTGGGCTTGTTTCTGGCGACCGAGCTGTGGCTTGATGCCGATGGTCGCATAGCCACGCGCTGCTGGATGCACACCCAGTACGTGACTGACAAACCAGTAGGCCGGCCAACCACTCCATGCATGACAGTCACTTCGCCCTGGTTTTTCCAGCGTATCGGGACGTTCGGGCAGCGTGCTCAGATGTAAATCAAGGAACGTCTGCCAACCGTCTAGTTTCTCCCAAACGCGGTCGGGCAAGCCAAGTTGACTCATCACGCGGGCGAAGTAGAACTGGAAATACATGGTGCATTGCGCGAATTTCTCATCCGTCTGCGTGAAGAGATTTTCAGCAATACTGTTTTGCTGCGCGTCGTCTGCCGTCCCCGTCAACACGGCAAGCAGATTGGCATGTTCAGAGAATTGGTCCAGATGCTCACTGTCAGCAAAGAGTCCACGATCATTGGACCACATGTGTTTGCGGATCGCATCACGCAGACTTTCCGCCTGCTGCTGATATTTCACGATCACATGTTCATCGACACCTGCCACGGGCGCCATTTCGATCATGGCATGCAGGGCATCAAGCAGGAACAGGTTCATGGTTGTGCTTGGGTAGACCTTGTCATCACCTTCACGTTGGACTTGATGCGAACCGCCGCCCTTTTCCCAGAACGGGACCCAGTCAACAAACTGCCACCACTCCAGGGAAGCAAAGAGTCCATCGTCGTTGTATCGCTGGGTGAACCAGTGAATGACCTGCTGCATGCCGTTGTAGAGTTCTTTGACCAGTTCGGTTTCGCCGA
Organism: Phycisphaeraceae bacterium JB051; assembly: GCA_043101135.1. GTDB lineage: Bacteria > Planctomycetota > Phycisphaerae > Phycisphaerales > Phycisphaeraceae > UBA7800. The sequence continues at coordinate 1,803 of JBICHS010000138.1, read as the reverse complement.
TGTGTTGATCGTACATTTGAACCGCACGAATCCAGACCAGACTGAATGTCGGGATGAACTGCGGGTGTCGCGAGGGGTAGCGACTCATGGTCAAACCGAAGTGCTGACGGGAGTGATCCATATCGGTGAGTAGACGCCGCCACAGCAGGACATCCCCGCCGACGTTGCATGCGATCAATGCCTGAATGATCGAATCACCAACGTATTGGAGCTGTTCGTAGTACGGGCAATCGGTGAAGTGATCCTGAGCACAAAGGCGCAGTGTATGCCAACTCAAATCCCAGATTTCATTAGCCAGTGCGTTATCGGTTTGGAACTCGGCCTGACGGGTTAGCGGGTAGGCATGGAACAGTGAATCGAATTGCTTGATGGTCAGTGGCTGATCTTTGGTTTCGACGTAGAGTTCGATGAAGCGATAGGTTTGCCAACGCATGGGCGAATAATACGCGGTCTTGCCACCTGCAATGACGACATCGCTGTGTCCTTCGATCTGTTGCCCATCAGCCTGATCGCGGATGCCTTTTTTCCAGTCTTTGCTAAAGCCCTCTGCGTAGACCATTTTCAGGCTCGCAGCTTTGCCATCGGTGAAGCTGATCTGCGGGTAAGCGGTGGTGAGTTGGCCTTGATCGAAAATCACGCGCACCGATGTGTTAGCAGGAATCGTCACCGGCTCGCGTTTGTAGATCAGGTTTTCCCAATCTGTTTTTGCTGTGTTTTCTGTCGTGCGGGCGATCTGGAAAAACACCTGCTGCCCGAGCTCGGGTTGCGGGATCACGCTGGGGACAAGCAGCCAGGGCGCTGGATAATCATTAACCGGATCGCTGCGACGATAGACGTTGTAAAGCTGATGCACCGGCTGCCAACGTTCATCGTCCATCGGCAAACTCAACGGGTCCTCGGGCATCTTCGTGAGGTCCACCCATTCGGTATAGCCCAGCGCCCAATAGTAATGGTTGGGCACATCCGAGTCTGAGGTCTTACCACCACCGATCTGCGGGGAGAAGGTTGGATCGTAAAGCACTTTCCAATCCGATTCGCCATGCCCCTTGGTCGACAGCTCCACGAGGACAGCATCTTCCTGCTCATTGAGCAGCGCGCCGTGGAGCATCATGCCCCCCCGCGCATGCATCTCATTGATCGGGCCGTTGGCACCAAAACTCAGCACTTCCACCACAAGTTGATACGTGTTGGGATTGAGTTTGATCCTGCGTTCAAAACCAAAGCTGTCATAGTGGTAATGATAAAAATCACCCGCAGCCGGCCCGACGCCGAGCATCTGCCCATTGATATAGAGCTTGTAGCGACTGTCTGCAGCGAGATGCAGCTTCAGAGAACCCACCTGATCCAACGTGAAGTCCAAGCGGAAAAAACATCGCTCAAACGGCAGGGTCTGGGGCTGGTCTCGCCAAACCCAATGAACGTCCCAGGGACCGGTGTGTGACAGATCAATCATGTAACTGGCCTTTGATCTTATTGGCTGTGGTGAAAGTGAAAGGTTGATGGTAACCAATTGCGATGTGAATGCTAAGACAATCTTGCGCCGTGTGACAAATCGCTGCTTGGTCGTTGGCTTATGCGGGTTTAGGTGTTTTGATTTACAATGCGATCATGGCTCAGCGCAATATCGAACAAATGGGCGAGAAGGTCTTCGACGGCAAACGCTTTGGCGTGGTCCGGCTGGAGTTACCCAATCGCAATCCTGAAGCAGGGACGTATCGCAAGGAAATCGTGCTCCATCCCGGGGCGGCGGTGATCCTGCCGATGATTGATGATGACCACGTGGTGATGATCCGTAACGAACGG
>JBICHS010000137.1:0-3363 GCA_043101135.1 Phycisphaeraceae bacterium JB051 | reverse complement strand
GGCTTCCATTTGCGACGTAAATCCCGGACGGTCAGCATGGCTTGGTCTCAACGTGTCACGAAACGAAATGCCCCACAGACAATCCCCCTCGCAACCTGTCAGTGAACCTGAGCATTCTACCAGAACCCGACATGAGCATTGCCAGCGATGACGGGGCAAAAAGTAGAATGTCCCCTTTTCTGCCCCCCTAAAATAAGCTCATATCTCCAGACAACAGAGCTTTTCAATCCTCAAACATGAAAGCGTATTTCTTTTTTGAGCAATGTTGTAGAAATGGACGGCTTACCTTGGCGCCGGGAGCCAGCAGGTAGTCCTGCTCCAATTTGATCACCGGCATTCCGAATACGATTGGCTCTCGCCCTTCTTCACCGGAGGGAATCGATATGACAACAACATGGACCCCCTCGTGGACCATTTCGCCAAGTAGTTTTCCACCCTCATAAAATGACTTGAGAGAGTCAAGATATTCATTAAAACTCGCCATCTCCCACTCAATGAGATTGGCCTTGAGCTTTTGCTCGTTGAGATAGTCCGGATGGAATAATGCCAGGTATTGCTCGCTCGTGGGATTGGGCTGCTGCATCACTGTGGCAATGAGCTGCAAATAAGCAGACGCGGCAGACGCAGTTGCGGTCGGTTGCCATGAGAAATCGGACGTGATCGTTTCGAATTCAATCCTGCGATATTGGATGAGGTGCTGCTTGCCTTCAAATGCAATCTGTTTTTCGATGTAGCCTTCCGCCGGTGCATATTCTATCACCCGCTGCGTGTACTGTTTTTCACATGACATCAACGAATAGAGCAACAACACCCAAACCAGCAACTGCAAACGACTCAACCATGAAACTTGAAACATTCACCATGCCCCCAAAGTCAACGGACAAACACGGGAACCCCAAAGGGGACATTCTGCTTTTTCATATTAACCCTCCGGAATTTGTGTGTGTGTGGTAGATGTTTTACCACGTGCATACTAACAGATTCCATTTGCTGATTCCCCCTCCCCTCTTTACTTCTGCTTGACTTGCCTCACAACTCCAAGGACAATCTTCAGTCAACCATTCCGAACTTTTTCCATGAGATGATTGAAGAAAACGAGGCCCCACGGTGACTGATAACGAAAAACAACTAAAGCTTTCATTATGTGAAAAATCTGGCGTTTATCCCAATGAGCAGACGCTGCATGGCGTGAATCTGGGGAACTGGCTCGTCCTTGAAAAATGGATGAGTCCGGGGTTGTATTCGTCGCCGGATCAGAGGGATGAGTACACGCTCTGTGAAGCGCTCGGCGATAAAGCGGAAGGCATTATGCGGGCGCATCGGGAAAGCTGGATCACTGAGGAAGACTTTAAGTGGCTCGCGAATTGGGGCATTAATGCGATCCGCCTGCCGTTTGGGTATTGGATACTTGACGCGGACGGCCCCTACGTCGACTCGATTGACATCATGGATCAAGCTGTGGACTGGTGTGAGCAGTACGGCATGAAACTCCTGCTCGATCTCCACGGTTTGCCCGGCTGCCAAGGCCCGGAACATCACACCGGTCGCTGTGGTCATTTCCAGTGGCCCAAGGATCCGAGCTGTTACGCCAAGTCGCTGGACCTGATCGAACAGTTTGCCCAACGCTACAAAGACAAGTCCTGCATCAACGGCTTCTCAGTGGTTAATGAACCACATGAGAGCATCGACTCAAAGGTGCTCATCAAGTTTTACGAGGAGTCGATTGAGCGTGTGCGTAAACACATGCCGGCGGATCAAGTGGCAGCAGTGATTGCAGCGTACCCTGAGAACCTGATGCCGACGTATCACGGGTGTGTGCCACAGATCGAAAACGTGATGACCGATGTGCACTTGTATCAGAGCTTTATTGGTTGGGAGAATCGCGATCCGTTCACGTACATTTACGCTGCATCGCGTCGCGGCGAGCAGTTGGGCAAGTGGGCCAAGCAAGGGCCGTTTGTGGTGGGTGAATGGTCACTGTCCTGGCCACAGGAATTGCATGACGTGCTCAACACATGGCCGACGTCGATGTACGACCAATTAATGCGAGCCTACGCCAGCACGCAGTTGGCAGCATTTGAACAATCCAACGGCTGGTACTTCTGGAGCTACAAAGTCATCGACCGCCCGCACTGGAGCTTCCGCGATGCAGTCGAACGTGGGTGGTTCCCATCAAAGATTGATGGGTGATTACAAACGAATCGCTCTAGTGTTCCATTGCATCTGTTTTGAAGGGTATCGTTCCAAGGCAACCGAGCCAAGATGGCTCGGCTATATTGACATAGCCCGGCCATCTTGGCCGGGTCTCAAACGCAACAAATTAGCTGCAACGGACCACTAGCGTTTTGCATAATTGCACGCCGTATCCAGCTGCCCTGAAATAGTTTTCACATTCGTCGGGCTCGACGCGTTTGATCGCTTCACCGAAGGCTTGGATCAAACTCACAAAGGTTCGTGCAGCAGCAGCTCGCAGATGCGATTTGACCTTCGACCAGAGCATCTCAATGGGATTCAGATCAGGCGAGTACGACGGCAAAAACCACAACTCACAACCCGCTGCTTCAATCGCATCAATCACGCCCTGCTGTTTGTGGGATGCAAGATTGTCCATCACCACAATCTCACCAGGCTTCAGCGACGGTGCCAGGCATTGCTGCGTGTAGCCTAAAAACGTGTCGCGATTCATCGGGCCATCGAAGCACAATGTGGCCGATTCAATCACGCCAGAGCATCGCATCGCGCTGATCATCGTCGTGGTTTTCCACCCCCGGAAGTATGCCCATGAGGCTTGTAACAACGACAACGTTGACCGCGTACACTGCGTCCATTGTGCCGCGCCATATTGCTTTGAGCACCGGATTCATCGAGAAAAACAAAGCGATCCGCCTGCACAAAACGTCGGGCAAGACCAAAGGCTCGGCGTTTGCACATCACGTCGATGCGTTGTTGTTCGCTGGGCAGGGTCGACTTTTTTTAGCGTGATGTTCATGCGCACCAGTGCGCGGTGGATGGTGGATTCCACGACGTCGACACTGATTGCCGCAGCCAATTCCTTGAGGATGATGTCGGGTTTGTTCTTGATCATCTGCCGCATCAACGCTTCGTCAGCAGGCGTGATTTTGGTTGGGCGCCGCGGACCGGGTCGTTTGGGCTCAAGCTCACCTGCCTCATAACGTCATTTGAGTGTGCGAACGGTTCGCTCGCTGACGTCAAAGCGTGCTGCGAGTTGCCGAGTGCTTTGTCCAGCCTGCCATGCTGCGATGATGCGTTTGCGAATGTCCAGCGATAATGCCATGAGATATCCTCCTTGAATGTTCACAACCATTATCGGGGAAGGCAGCTAATCGCGCAAACGGCTCTAAA
>JBICHS010000136.1:0-4323 GCA_043101135.1 Phycisphaeraceae bacterium JB051 | reverse complement strand
GCCTTATCGCCTTCCAGACGCGCTGCTGCCATATTCGGGCCGAAGATCGTGCGACCTTCCTTGGCCAGACGGTCTGCCATGCCCTTGGCCAGCGGATCTTCCGGGCCGATGATGATCATGGAGACGTCATTATGTCGGCAGAAATAGTCGATTTCGTCGACGGTCTTGGTGTCCACCTTTTCGGGGTCGATCTTGAGGTTTTCACCCAATTGCGACGTACCGCCGTTACCCGGAGCAAAGTAGAGCTTGCCACAGGAGGCCGATTGTTTAAGTTTCCAGCCAAGGACGTGTTCACGCCCCCCGCTGCCGAGAATCAGGATATTGGTCTTCTTTTTACTTGCCATAGTCGGGGCATGATAGTTTAGATTGCGGTGTTTGTGAAACGTCGACAACACTGTATCAAACATTCTCATCTCTGAAGTGAGCATCCGTGTTCAAGGCCATTTAGCCACAGATAAACACAGATGAACACAGATATTCAAGACAAGGGTAGATGACACACCCGTAAAGACGTTGGGAATTGCATTCTTGAATGAGATCGCATCTCAAACCGCTGCGATTGTATAAGCCCTCTGAGGATGAAGACATGCAGCGATGCCCTGCCTTTAGCTGTGTTTATCTGTGTGAATCTGTGGCAAAGAATGTCTTGAAGCCAAAACCTACAAACCCCCCGCCAAAACTTTCATCCATGACAGGTTTCTGATTCTGGCCGTTGACTGATGGGATTTGGGCGCTAAGATTCAAAACTAAAGCTTTAATTAAACAACCAAAGCTTTCATCCGCACGATTTGTTAAGTCCCTACTCTAAGTCCAATACATGAATGAGGTACCGTATGAGAAAACCCATTGCTACGACGCTAAGTGCTTTAACAATGCTATTTTGTACAAGCATGGCATCAGCTCAGACCGACAAGTTCACCATCATTGACCTGACCGACACCAAGGCCATCGACACGGCAGTGATGGTTTCCAATCAGGTTTCCGTAGCCCACAGCAATGAGCCCTCGGCACCGGGCCTGATCATGAGCATCGAAAAAGGCGATGCCGGCTATCCCGGTTTCAAATACAAGTACGACACCCCGCTGGACCTCTCGGCTTACGGTCACGTCGGCATCAAGCTCACCAACCTTGGCAACAAGCGTGCGTTCGTTGCTCTGCGAATCGACAATGCGGGTGACTGGAAAAAGAACCCGTGGAACTCGGAGAACATCTACCTCGAACCGGGCCAAACCAAGGTCGGCATTGTTCGCTTCGGGTACTCCTGGGGCAAGCCTGCATTCCAGCTCGATGCATCCAAGATCACCCAGATCATGGTCTTCTCAGGCAAAATCAAAAATGACGAAGGCATCAAAATTCGCATCGAAGAACTCTATGCAGCAGGCAAGCCCGGCGAAAAGCCGCCCGTCAAACCCGAAAACGTCCGCATCTTCCCCAATAAGGATGGCGTGATCCTGGGCAAAGGCGTCAAGGTCAACGATGGCAAGTTCTACACCCGTGATCTGACCACCAAAACCAATGCTGACGGTTCACTGATCATTGATATCACCAAGACAAACAAAGATGCCAAACTCGGTATCAAGCCCCCCATCGGCATGTGGAATCTTAAGCACTATCTGCAGCTCAACGTTGCCATCAAGAACACCGGCAAGTCCCCGATGACCCCTAAAATCCAGATGGTTTCCAAGCGTGGTAACACGCAATGGGTCACAGCAGACGCTGCCATCGCACCCGGTACAAGCAGCCATGTCATCGTCCCCTTCTTCAACGAAGACAACACCTGGAACGGCGACAACCCCAAAAAGTCCGGCCCGCAGATGGAAAGCAATAACGTCCGCGCGATCAGCTTCACCACCACCGATCCCAAAGCCGGTGACCAGATGACCGTCGAATCCATCACCTGTGAATTGGCCTATGCGGACACGCCCAGCTGGTTAGGCAAGCGCCCTCCCGTTGACGGTGACTGGAAACAGACCCTTGATGAAAGCTTCGACTCTGCCAACATCAATGACAAACTCTGGCGTATTTATGCTCCGAACTATTGGGACAAACGCACGCACTTCTCCAAGGAAGGTCTGATCCTTAAGGACGGCAAGATGCACATGCGCCTGACCAAGAAGCGCGGCCACCACAATGACGATCCGACCCATAAACGTGTCACCGATTACCAGGTCGGTTTCATGGACTCCTATGGCAAGTGGGTTCAGCGTTATGGCTACTTCGAAGCTCGCATGAAACTCCCCACAGCCCCCGGACTCTGGCCCGCCTTTTGGATGATGCCCGACCGTGGTGAAGACAAGGGACCACAATGGGTCCGCCAGGACACCGGCAAGGGTGGCATGGAATTTGACATCATGGAACACCTCACCCGCTGGGGTCCGTATCGCTACAACGTGGCCATGCACTGGGATGGGTACAAAAAAGGTCATAAAGCGATCGGTTCTTCGTGCGTTTATGCCAAGCCTGACAAAGATGGCTTCATCACCGCAGGCGTCCTGTGGCTGCCGGGCAAATTGGTGTACTACGCCAACGGCAAAGAAGTCGGACGCTGGGAAAATGAACGCGTCTGCGATCAGCCCATGGACCTGATGTTCGACCTCGTCACCGGTGGCTGGGACAACGACCCCATCGATGACAAACAACTCCCCGCTGACTTCATCATCGACTACGTCCGCGCCTGGCAACGCAAAGACCTGGCGACCGATGTCGATGGATACAAATAAAACTCATTCACCACCAACAGCAACACAATATAAAAAACGCATGGCCATCATCGGTCATGCGTTTTTTACTTACAGACCTGATATTCCTACAATCATGTCGATTTACGTCTTAACAATCCGACGTATCATGAACTTATACTCCGGGGAGAATCATGTCTGACTCACAGCCGACGCGGCGGCCAATCAAAACACGAAGCGCAGGTTGGGCCAAGGCCATTGCCTCAAAACTCACTGCTTTGGGAATTCGCCCCAACACCATCTCCATTGCCAGTGTCATTGCAGCAATTGCTGGCGGTGTATGTCTTGTTTTGAGTCACAATCAACAGCCACTTATCAAAGGCATTCTCTATGTGACTGCAGCAGTCATGATCCAAATGCGACTGTTATGTAATCTCTTTGATGGGATGGTTGCTGTCGAAGGTGGATTTAAAACCAAGTCCGGTGAGATTTTCAATGACATGCCAGATCGTATTGCAGACCCCGTGCTATTAATCTGTGTTGGCTATGCTGTTGAAAGGTATGAAATCGCAACAACACTGGGCTGGGCAGCCGGATTGCTGGCGGTCATGACGGCTTACGTCCGGGTCTTGGCTGGAGCGTGTGGTGCACCGCAACGCTTTGCAGGCCCGATGGCCAAACAGCATCGCATGGCGATACTCACTGTTACCTTAATCGTGGCCACCATCAGTATTCACTGGCAACAACAGGACCACATTCTCGTCGCGTCACTTGCAGTGATCACAATTGGCTGCATCGTCACTGTCCTGCGTCGCGCAGCATTTGCGATCAAGGATTTGGAAAGCGCTTGAGACATGCAGTTGCTTGTTACAAAATGTCTCGTGTGTCTGGTTCGATTCCTGACAGGTATTCGTGCTCATTGGCGAAGTTGCCCCAGTCTTGAGCCGCAGATTTATTTTGCCAATCACACAAGCCATCTCGATGCATTGGTCATCTGGACATCACTACCCAAAGCCATTCGTAAACGCACACGCCCAGTAGCAGCAAAAGATTACTGGAATAAAACATGCCTTCGTCGTTATCTGGCCAACCATGTGTTTAATGCCATCCTCATTGACCGAACACAACCGCGCTGTGCGCGCCAAACGATAGACCAGATCATTCAAACGCTTGGGGATGGCTTCTCCATCATCATCTTCCCGGAAGGTACGCGTGGCAACGGCGAGCAAATCAAAAAGTTTCAAACCGGTATCTATCACATTGTCAAAGACAGACCGCAGTTCAAACTGATGCCGATCTATCTGGACAATCTGAGCCGCTCATTACCCAAGGGTGAGTTTCTACCCATCCCGATTCTGGGAAGTGCGACATTCGGCATTCCAATTGAACTTCAAACCCATGAATCCAAAAACGAATTCGTCCAACGGGCTCAACAGTCCATTGAGACTTTAAGGGATAACCATGAAGCTATTACATGATCAAGATTTCGTTGTTGTCATATCCGTTGTTCTAGGACTACTGATTCTGAGCAGTCTGATTGGCGTGATCCTCAAGCGTCGCGTGACATCTGAAAACGCGATCAAGGTCGTTAACAATCTCAACGCACGCACCAAAGCATGGTGGATTATGTGTGTCGCCTTGTTCC
>JBICHS010000135.1:0-4598 GCA_043101135.1 Phycisphaeraceae bacterium JB051 | reverse complement strand
GTCCGGCCGGATTTGAAGTTGGTGATCCATCGCTTTGGTGATTCCGCTGACTTTGGCATCACGGACAGCAGCAAGCTTGCGGCGATTAACGGTATTGAATTGACTTATGCAGGGCAGGGCTATCCTGCGATGCGTCGCATTGATGAGCCGAAGATGTTGCCGGGTTCAGGTTCTGAAGATCACATTACAGATGTTGATCCCAATGGTGATATCGTTGCATTTTCCAACATGTACATGGACGTGGATTTCATGTCGGATCAATTGAAGCTTGGCAGCCAAGATGGGCAGCGCATGCGCATCTGTGGCGTGATTAATCCGCCGGGGCGTCAGATGCTCAAGCGGTATGCATTGCTATTGCAAAAGCATCCTTTGCCAACGCTCATCAGTGATGGTCAGCTTGGGTATGTGCAGGCGGGCATGGCATTGCGTCGTGAGTTTGCTGGCGCGTTTTTGCCTTTGCCCGAGATTGGGTATGCCAAGCTTGCTGGTGATGATGATCCCGTTGCGGTTTGGCAGGCAGAACATGATGGCCAATGGTATCTGTACATGGTTAACGTCAGCCCCGTGACGGTTGATGTGATGCTGCAGTCCAAATCACAGCAAATAACAGAGCTGGCAAGTGGGCAGTCTGTGGCGATTGAAGATGCGCTTCAACTCCCTGCTTACGCGCTGCGTTCGTATCGTTCGGCTTGGCCGATCACGGGTTTGAAAACGCAGCTACCCAGTGAACTTTGCAAGCAGATGCAAGAGCAGTTGGCGTCCGCCAAGTCGATCGTGCAATTGCCCCAGTTGGATGAGCCACAGATTCTGGATATCAGTCCTGAGGATTATCAACGGGCATGCAAGCAGGTTGATGAAGCGGAAAAATACTTCAAACAAGGGCATTATCTTGCATTTGAGAAAGCGATTCGTCAGGGATATCTCAAGGAAAAATTCACCGAGCGTTTAACGGGGTTGGCAAGGTTGTGCGTGGCTCGTGATCAATTCCCGGTTGGTGTTTACAACGTAGAGGCACAACGAAAACAGGCACCCACGGATCAACCGGTTGTGGCCGAAGCTGGTGATATGTCAGTGAAGCTGATACGTCGCGTGGGCAATCTCAAGCAGGTGTATGCCAATGTTCTGGATCGCGCGACTGATGAGCAAGGGCGTGTGTATCTGCTACTTGACGATGGTCGGATCGTGATGCAGCAGGCCGATGGGCAATATGTGAAGACGCTTTACGCCCAGTTGCCTGCGGATCAACGCCGATCGTTGGCGATTCATCATGGTTGGATCATGCTCAGTGGTGAAGCGAGTGAAAAGAACATCGCCGACACCGGGCCGCAGGTTTTGCCTTTTGCGCAGGGGCCGTTGCATGCGTTACCTGAAGGCGGCGTTGGCTTTTTGTTTGACCCTGATGGTAATGGTGCCAAGCCTGCGGGGTTGTATCAATTGAATATTGAACAATCGGCCCCGCGACTGGTGCGAAACGTTCCAGGTTACAAGGATGCTTGTGACTTTACGTTGATGGGCAAGGACGTCGTGTTTGCAGGGCGGTATCAGGATCGCCAGGGACAGTTGGCGTTGATGCAGGTGCCGATGTATGACACATCTGCCAAGCCGCAATGGATCTCCGGTGCATTGGGCAAACGTGACGGGGTGACAGCATACAGCCTTGCTGCGGCACATGAGCCGGGCAAGCTCATCATGCGAGCGGTCAGTACGTGGCCGCGTTTGAAGTTGGTCAAGCTTGATCTTGCAAGCAATACGACTGAGCCGTTGTTTGATGTGCAGGATCACTATGGCATGCATGGGCATCAGAACATTTTCAATCTCTACAAACAGTTCCCGCCATGGTCGCTGGGGTACTCGGTGTTGAAGTGTCACAACGGTGGCTATGCCGTGCTCATCGCGCCACTGTGTACGCTTTACCGTTTGGATGATCAAGGCAAGGTGCTTTGGGCAGCAGGTGTCAAAGCCGAAGGGACGGGCGAGAAGCTCAAATGGGAATGGCCGTCGGACCTGGCAATGGATGGGCAGGGGCGCTTGTGGGTCATTGATCGTGACACGTCACAGGTGCATGTGCTCAACGGGTATGGCAAGCGACTGGGACACTTCGGGCAGCCCGGTCGTCTTGATGACACGGCGGTCGATGCGTTCTGGAAGCCGGTGGGCATTGAAGTGCTCAGTGACAAGCTGGGGGTCAAAGCGGTGTTCATTGCTGATCAAGGCAACGGCCGCGTGGTGGTGTTGGACGTGAAGTAACGCGTGGTGTCTGGTACTGCAGCCCATCGATCCGTTGATATAGATATGCCTGCGTGTCTTTAAATCTGATCCATTTAAATTAACCTCACGTTCACTTTGCTCAAGAGGCAAAGTCGCCAAATGGTGATGTGTGTTGTGCCATGCGCTGTGGCGGATTGAGATGTGTCTGACTGCCGTCTTTGGGCATGATGGATGCCCCGTTCCTCTAATCTGCATCAGCAGTCCGGCAACTGTGACGCGATGAATTTTAAATCATGCAGTCATTAATAACACTATTTTAAATCGTCAGTTAAATCCCGCGACAAAAAACTCTGAGCGAGAAACTTGACTTGGCGACACTCAGTGATAAGGTTAACAATAGTAATGTTAACCTTAACTTTATGTGTGTTAAGCTTAACATCTTGTGTTTTGAGAATGGATGAATGCATGACCACCGTCAAGGCCCCAAAGCAGAATACCGTTACGCTTCAGGCGATTGCTGAGCAAATCGGCGTTTCAGCGATGACGGTGTCACGTGTGCTCAACGGTGATTACAAGGTGCACACCAAGCTCGCTTTGCGCCGCGCTGATGAGATTCGTAAAGTGGCTAAGGACATGGGCTATGTCCCCAATGCGGCAGCTCGGATGATGCGTTCGCGTCAGACCCGCCAGATTGGACTACTGCTGCGAAACGAGGAAGGTCATCGTTATCACAATCTGGCAGCCTTCATCCTCATGCTCGGGATCAACGCCCGATTGGAGAAGGAAGGTTACCTGCTCAACGTGGTTCGGCTTGGGGATGTCCGACAGGATGACAACAGCCGATCACGTGTGTTTGATGAACGTCTGCTTGATGGCCTGATTGTCTTTGGCAATTTCTCTGAGGAAGTCCACGACTGGATCCAGCAGGCCATGCCTCACTGTGTCTGGGCGGACACCAACAAGTTTGATGAGCATCTGTGTCTGCAACGCAATGAAGAGCAGGTCGGCCAGATCGTTGCACAGCATCTGTTGAATCTGGGCTATCGTCGTGTGTTCTGGACGGGGCGCCCCAGCTATCACGAATTTGGTGATCACTACTCGCTGACCAGGCGACACAACAGTATCAAGCAGACCCTGTCTGAGCATGGCGTGGAGCTTGCGTATGTCGAAGCGCCCAAGCGTTCGGACAATCGCCTTTACTTTCCTGACATGTATGACATGCTCAAACCCGACTGCGCTTTGGTGGCTTACAACACACTGGGCGCACACGCGATCACTGCAACTGCCAACGCGATGGGCAAAGTGGTGGGCCATGATTTTGGTTTGGTTTGTTGCGATGACACCTCGGAAATTTTCGAAGCCTGGCCGGGACTTAGTCGTGTGAGTTACGACCGGTTTGAGATGGGTTACATGGCTGCCCAGATGATGCTTGAACATCTCAAGCAGCCAACACATAAACCTGAGTCCTGTCTGATTGATAGTCAATGGCTTGCAGGCAACACGGCCTGGGGTCCGCTTGAGAAACGAATGGGTCTTTGATTCACACGCTTGCCATTTTCAAAAGGAATGCCACCATGTGCCGCAGAGCATTTACCCTCATTGAATTGTTGGTTGTCATCTCCATCATCGCGATCTTGATTTCCATCCTGCTTCCTTCTCTGAGTAAAGCCCGTGAAGCGGCACGTGGGACGCAATGCATGGCCATGGAACGCGGCTTTGGTGTTGCCATGGCTGCCTATCTCGCGGACAACAAAGACTGGTGGGTCGCGGGTTGTGAATGGCCCAACCAACCTGCTTACACACCCAATGCACCTGGCCCGTCCACGAGCTGGGATCAGGGGTGGGGATGGCCCGAAGCAATCTACAACTATCTCAAACATCACGGTGCTTATGATTACAACGCACTGGATGCCAAAGGCGAGAATCTTTACACCTGCCCGACGGACCCCAAGCCAATTGCATCCGGTGATTATCCATTGTCCTTCACTATGAATGCCCAGCGGAACAACACCAATGCCAAATGGGATGGCATGACGTTCAAGTGTACCGGCGAGACCAAGCTGCCCTCAGGTGAAGTACCATCCAATGCCGTGCATGTGCGAGACAACTGGGTGCCTGCGCCGTCGGAAGTTTATGTCGTGGTGGACAGCTGCTCGCCTCAATACCGTAACTCGTGGCGGTATGGCGCTGCTGCCGAATTGCGTTCCCCCGAATATGCCTACGGCAGTGGTAACTACTACTTCCGACTTGTGGATGGTGAGATGAAAAATCACAACGGCGGTTTCAACTGGCTCATGGCTGATGGGCATGTTGCCAACATGACTGTCGCAGAAAGTATCGGCACCAGTGACAACTACGGCAAAGCCCTGGGCATCTGGACCAAGACTCGT
>JBICHS010000134.1:0-9720 GCA_043101135.1 Phycisphaeraceae bacterium JB051 | reverse complement strand
TGTGTTCATCTGTGGTTAATTGCCTTTTTGCCTTGCCCTAATCCCCAATCCCTAATCACTAATCCCTGAATATGCTACAATGACCGACTCAACAGGAATCAATCATGCAACACGCTTACCAACAATGTATCAACCCTGACTGCAACGCGACATTTGGCACGGATGAAATTCATGTGTCCTGCCCGACGTGTGCTGCCAAGGGTGTGTCGTCACTGCTGGATATCCGTTACAACTGGGACAAATTGCAGGTGCCAAAGTCGCTTTCCGACTTTGAACCGCGTTGGGCCACCAAGGGGCGGAGTCGTGAGGGAAAGCTCGATTTTTCTGGCATTTGGCGCTTCCGTGATCTGCTGCCGTTCTACAACACCGAGGATGACATTGTCACCGTCGGCGAAGGTCGTACGCTGCTGCAGTCCGCGGACCTGTTGGCCAAGCAATTGGGTGTCAAGCAGGGCAACCTGTTCCTGCAGTACGAAGGCTTAAACCCATCAGGCAGCTTCAAAGACAACGGCATGACCGCCGCCTTCACGCACGCCAAGATGGTGGGCGCCACACGCGTCGCCTGTGCCTCAACGGGTAACACCTCCGCGTCGTTAGCTCTGTTTGCATCACTGTCCGAAATGACTGGCATCGTCTTTATCGGTTCGGGCAAGATCGCCTATGGCAAGCTCAGCCAAGCATTAGACTATGGTGCACGCACGCTGCAAATCCAGGGCGACTTTGATGCCTGCCTGCATCGTGTCAAGCAGATTGCGACCGAAAACAAAGACCTTGGCATTTACCTGATGAACTCGGTCAACCCGTTCCGTCTTGAAGGTCAGAAGTCGATCATGTTCCGCGTGCTCGAATCACTGGCCTGGGAAGTGCCGGATTGGATCGTCGTCCCCGGCGGTAACCTCGGTAACTGCTCGGCGTTCGGCAAGGCATTCATGGAACTCAAGGAACTGGGACTCATCGATCGTGTGCCGCGTCTTGCTGTGATCCAGGCTGCCGGTGCCAACCCATTGCACAAGCTTTACAACGAGAAGGGCATTCGTTGGAATGACGGACGTCCTGATCACGAAACCATCAACGCGTTTTACAAGCAGATGGATGACGAAAATTACCGTGCGGTCACGGTGGCCTCGGCTATCGAAATCGGTCGCCCGGTGAATCTGATCAAGTCCCTCCGCGCACTGGATGTGATGGATGGTGTGGTGCGTCAGGTCGATGACCCGACGATTCTCGAATACCGCGCGATGGTCGCCCGCTACGGCTTTGGTTGTGAACCGGCGTCTGCTGCCAGTGTTGCTGGTGCTCACATGCTGCTTAAGGAAGGCGTGATCTCACCCAGCGATAAGGTGGTCTGCATTCTTACCGGCCATGAACTCAAAGACCCCGATGCCACGGTCAAATACCACACCGGTATTGACATGAAAGCTGTGCAGGAATCCGCGCCGCGCTCCGAGCCCAAGGGTTGTATCGCCAACAAGCCCATCCCGGTTGCTGACGATTTGGACGCGATCATCGCTGCGATTAGTGCAGCAGATACGGCAACGGTTTAAGCTCACATCAATAAACCTACACCAAACCGGGTCAGCTTTGGCCCGGTTTTTTCATGCGCTTCATGCTTGTCAATACTGCCTGTATTAACCCATAATGATGCGTAGGCGACTTGTTGCTGAAACGATCCGCCAATGCAGCTATCATAAACAGGTCCATTCACACGCATGGCAACGCCACCTACCGCCTAGGGGAATACATGAACGCACGCTTACTGGCCCAGACACAAATCACTGTTGATTGGGACAAGATACGAACGATCTGGGATTACAAGCTCTTCCCGGTTGAAGGCAATAATTATGTTACCGTCGGGCAGTTGTCCATTGCTTTGCTGATTCTTGCTGCAGGCATGATTGTAATTCGTTTTATCACAGGGCTCGTGGCATCCGCACTCAAACGCACGTCACGTGTCAACCCACAGGCAGCTATCATTCTCCAGCGGATCGTCTTCTATGCCTTGCTGAGTCTGCTTGTCATTAGCTGTATGCAGTTCGTTGGTATTCCCATTACGACACTGACCGTCGTCGGTGGTGCATTGGCCATCGGCATCGGCTTTGGTACGCAGAACATCGTCAATAACTTCATCTCCGGTTTGATTCTGCTCATCGAACAACCTATTCGCGTCAATGACATGATTGAAGTCGATGATCATCTGGGCAAAATCGCTGCTGTCAATTCCCGTTGTACACGCCTCCGCCGTGTTGATGGGATTGATGTCCTGATCCCAAACAGCAAACTGCTTGAAAACAGTGTGGTCAACTGGACACTTACCGACGATATCGTCCGAGGTGATGTGGAAGTGGGCATTGCTTACGGCTCGGACACCGAGTTGGCACGCAAGATTCTTCTGGAAATCAGTGAAGCAGAAGACCGAATCATCAAGACTGATACGATGCATCCTGTGAAAGTGTTCTTCAATTCGTTTGGTGACAATTCACTGGTGTTTAACCTGTATTTCTGGATGCATGCCTCAAATGTTGGGCAGATTCGCGAGCTCTGCAGTGACCTGCGATTTGAAATCGACAAACGGTATCGTGAAGCGGATATCTGTATTGCCTTCCCGCAACGCGATGTGCATCTGGATACACTCAAGCCGCTTGAAATCAAAATGATTCAGGACAACAGCCAACAGAACTGATCTATTGTTTTAACGCACAGGGCAAAAATATGTCCACTCAGAAAGTCATCGGCAGGACACTTAATCAAGCCAAAGACATGGCAGGTCAAATGGCGGGGCAGGCATTGAACCTGGCAGGCAAACCGTTGCACTTTGCTTGGAAGCACCTGCCCAATGTGCCACTGATCAGTACGACCCGTGCGCGTCCGGGCTCATCACCGGGTCTGGATCTGGATGACCTGCAGAACATGCCTGTGGGTGATGAGAAAGTCAGTATTCACTGCATTGACTATTGCCCGCAATGGGTCAACTCGCGCGAGATTGAATTGGATGAACTGGAAACTTTCCTTGCCGGTTCACGCCCCGATGGCACGAAAGTCCGTTGGATCAATGTCGATGGTCTTGCCAACCCGCGCATCGTCAAGGAGCTTGCCTCCAAATATAAACTTCACCCGTTGGCTATCGAAGACGTTTTTCATATTCCTCAGCGTCCCAAGGTTGAAATCTACCCGCAGACAACCGACGTCTCAGCTCGTATGTTTCTGGTGATGCAGATGATTTATCTACTTGATAATCAAGTTCACTGTGAGCAGGTCAGCCTGTTCCTCGGGCATAACACGGTCATCACGTTTCAGCAGCGCCCCGGCGATATCTGGGACCCTATCCGCCAACGCATCGACACCGAAGGTTCGCGTTTGCGAGGGCAGGATGCGAGCTTCCTGGTTTATGCGTTACTCGACGCGGTGATCGATCACTGCTTCCCAATTCTTGAACATTTCAGTGAACGCCTTGAAGATTTGGAACTCAAAATCCTTGAGGAAAAAAACAAGGACATCATCAAGAAAATCTATCGGATCAAACGCGAGTTGATCATGGTCAACCGACATGTCTGGCCGATGCGCGAAGTACTACGCCAATTGCAGCATGATGACGTCACATCCGAACTGATGAGTGATATGGCCCGCACGTATCTGCGTGACGTTTACGACCACGCGGTACAGATTATCGAAATCGTCGAAACCTATCGCGACCTGGCATCAGGTTTGGCAGATATGCACATGACAGTCGTCAGTAATCGCATGAATGAAGTCATGAAGGTGTTGACGATCTTTGCAAGCATCTTCATTCCCATCACCTTCATCGCCGGCGTCTATGGCATGAACTTCGACCATATTCCTGAATTGCATTACAAGTACGGCTACTACATTTTC
Source organism: Phycisphaeraceae bacterium JB051 (assembly GCA_043101135.1). Classification (GTDB taxonomy): domain Bacteria; phylum Planctomycetota; class Phycisphaerae; order Phycisphaerales; family Phycisphaeraceae; genus UBA7800. The sequence continues at coordinate 5,850 of JBICHS010000134.1, read as the reverse complement.
TGGGCTGTGATTATCACGGTGACCGTGGGGATGCTCAGCTTATTCAAAATCAAAAAATGGCTGTGAAACAAGGCAATTTTTACCACAGAGGCGCAGAGTACTCAGAGGTAAGAGAGCTACGGCTTTCAATATTTCCGATACAAACCCAATGCTGAACACTGTGAAGCATGGGATATATTCAGACACTCATGCTGTATCAAAACCCAAGCTTGGACAGAAGCAGAGCTTGGCTTGAGACCTGTTGAAGAAAACAGATTCCAGAGCAGTTCGCGTCATTAAACAGAATTTCAGTTCGTCATTCCCGCGCAGGCCCGAATCCAGTGGCATTCTGTTGACACTTGCACCTATCACTGGACTCCCGCCTGCGCGGGAGTGACGGAAGTGGGCGATTGTTTATGCGAGTTGCGATATCTCTCTTAACTTGGCGTTCTTGGCGTCTTGGCGGCATAAAACTGCCTTGAATATTCACCGTGCCCGATCCAGCAAGCGGTATTGGATTGCCTCAGCGACATGTTGCATCTGCACCTGTTCTGAACCTTCGACATCAGCAATCGTCCGGGATACGCGACGGATTTTGTCATACGCGCGGGCAGATAGATTCAGTTCGTTCATCGCCTGGCGGATGAGCTCGGTGGTGGGACCGTCCATTGGGGCCAGTTTATTCAGTTCACGACCGGTGAGTGTGCTGTTGGGCTTGAGCGGGCCGCCGTTACGTTCGATCTGAGTTTGGCGAGCCGTGACGATGTTGCTTCGCATGGTGGTTGAACTGGTGCCATCGGTTTGGTTGGCAAGTTGCGTGAACGGCACGGGTGGGACTTCCACATGGATATCAATGCGATCAATCAGCGGCCCGGAGAGCTTGGCCATGTAGCGATCCATCTCGCGTTGCGATACCTCATCCGTGGGCTTATCGCCCTTGGGTGTCGGATTCATTGCAGCAACCAGCATAAACCGTGAGGGGAACGCGATACTGCTGTGCGCTCGAGCAATGGTGACTTTGCCGTCTTCCAACGGTTGTCGCAATGTTTCAAGGACTTGGCGTGGGAACTCAGGCGTTTCGTCGAGGAACAGTATGCCATGATGCGCCAAACTCACTTCACCGGGCTTGGGGATACTGCCACCACCGATCATGGCAACGCTGCTTGCAGTGTGATGCGGCGTTCGGACCGGGCGTTGTGTGAGAATGGGTTGGCCTTTGGGAACCAGACCGACGGACGAGTAAATACGTGTGACGTCGAGCGCTTCATCGCGGGATAGTGGGGGGAGCACGCCAGCCAGCGCCCTTGCCATCATCGTCTTGCCAGACCCCGCTGGGCCGATCATCAGAATATTATGTGCGCCTGCTGCTGCAATGAGCATCGCACGCTTGGCAGCTTCCTGGCCTTTGATCTCTGCGAAGTCAATCGTGGATTGATCTTCAATGAGCAGGCGTTCCACATCAATTTCCTGATGAGGTTCCAGTTCGTGGGTCTCATTGAGAAAGCCAATAACACTTGCAAGGGAGTCTGCGGGGAAAACATCAATCTCGCCCACAGCCGCTGCTTCGGATGCGTTGTCCACCGGGACGACAATGCCATCGAGCTTGAGTTGCTTAGCCAGTAAAGCCAGATTAATCACGCCATTGATGGGACGAATGCGGCCATCCAGTGCCAATTCCCCTGCAAATAGCAGGCTTTTGTGTTTCTGCGTTTGAATGACATTGGTTGCAAGCAATAGACCCACTGCAATGGGCAAGTCGAAAATCGGTCCCTCTTTGCGGATGTCCGCAGGAGCGAGATTGACAAGCAACCGACTCATCGGGAACGGGAAGCCACTATTGGTAATTGCAGAACGCACCCGTTCGATCGACTCTTTGACAGCCGTGTCCGGCAAGCCGACGATCGTGGTCTTGGGCAAACCCTTGTCAGCAATATCGACTTCGATTTCACACGCTACAGGATCAATCCCCTGGAGCACAAAGCTATGGACCTGTGCAAGCATGGACATATTTAACCATGATGCGTATGATCACACAACGTCGGTGTCAGGATTTGATATGGGTTAATCTTTTTCTGATTCGGATTCTTGCTGTTGTTTTTGCTTGTATTCTGCTCGTTGCTTGGCATCTTTATCCAAGACCGTTGGTGCACGCATCCAGCCGATGACAAGTGAGCCAGTGATTAATCCGAACCATAAAATCAGATCAAGATATTTTTCCGAAGGATCCGGTGATGTTTCTCGGCCCCAGATCGTATATGGGCTGAAAATACAGAAAAAACAACCACTGGCCATGACAAAAACAAACAGCACTGGGATGGCAATAATGACCGCAACACCCAATCGTTTAGCCCAGTGATATTGTTGTTCACACATGTGTAAAATTTTCAGGATTCAGTTTTCTTTGCTTTGCCATACCCTGCCAACACGGGCAGGACGAACAACGCTGCCATCGCAGCGATGATGGTGCCCAACACCACCGCGACACCAAAACGTTGTGTGGGAGGGAAGCTGGACAATGCGAAGATGCCAAAGCCTGCACCGACAACCAATGCTGAGTTAAGGATGGATTTCCACTGCTGACTGCGTGCATCACACCACGCCTGCCAACGGTTGTCTTTCCAGTGTTCACTTTTTCGTGCTGCCATGGTCAGGTGAATCATCGCATCGACAGCCATGCCGATACACACGTTGGCAGCGGGGGCGGAGATCACATCCAGTGGAATCTTGAACCAGCCGATGAGCCCGAGGATACCAGCAGGGACGATGCTCACCGCGATCACCATTCCAACGGTTGCCCGGAAATTCAATGAGACGAGTAACGCGATGATGGCAAAGAGTCCGATGATGCCTGCCAGACCTTGGATCAAACTTTTTTCGACCAACGCTGCCAATTCACCTTGCAGGTAATAAAGTCCACCGACCATGGGGACTTCAAAGCCGTTGGCTTTGAGCGATTCTTTGAGACGTTCAATAACTTCAAGTCGGACAACATCACGGCCCTGTTCGACCATACGGATCATGAACAGGCCTTTGACGCGGTCTTCGGTGATAAAGCTTTTTGCGGTGCGATCGAAAGACGGTTTTTCAAGGATATCAAGCAACATTTCAAACGGCAGCAAACCCGCAAACGGTGTCTCCTTGGCCTGAGCCATCAGCACCGGCAGGGAAATAATCGTGCCCACCGCTTCGTCGGTTTCGAGTTCCTGTTGTGCATCCCAGAGTTGCTCGTAGGCTTTTTTGTTGTTGAGCAGTGCCTTGGATTGGTCTTTGTCTTGTTCAGGTTGACGCTGGACGACAAACTTCAACGGGCTCGAACCGCCGTTGCGATCAATGTAACTCAGCCCATCGTGGAGTTTACTTCCCTTGTCGAAGTAGGCAAGCAGTGACGGGTCGGTGTTGATCATGGTGATGCCGATGCCAAGCACACCGCCTAGCACAATCATACCGATGGCGACTGGCCAGAAGGGTTTGCTTGTCCAGCTCGATTTGTCGTCTTGCTTGTCTGATTCATCTTTGGGTTTGGGATGTTTGTCGACTTGGTCCAACCAGGAGAGAAACGCGGGGTACATCAGGTAAGCGCAGAGCATGGCAGCGATCGTGCCGATCGTCCCCCCGATGCCCAATTCACGTAGCGGTTTGGCCTGGACAAGCATCAGTGAGGCAAAGCCAAGCAGCGTGGTGAGCATGCACCAGCTTGATGCGGTGGCTGTGCGTTTCCATGCCTTGAACATCATGCTCCCATCGGCATCCGAGGGCTGGATTTTCTGCCAGTTGCCGGTCATGAAAATGATGTGTGACAACGTGAGGACAAAAACGATCGTCGTGAGATTGGCGGTAAGTAAGCCGATCTTTTGGCCGAAAAGCTGTTGGATAATGAGCGTGAGAATGACTGCTGATAAGCAGGTGACCATGGTGCCCAGGAGGATGCGCCCGGAGCGGAAGAGGATCGCAATCATCAAACCAAACAGCGCGACTGCGGATGATGAAAAGAGCACAAAGTCACGCACAAGACTGCGGCGGATCATCTCCACGACATAGGGTGGGCCTGCGATGCGAAGCTCAAAGTTTTTCGAGCCTGCATCATCCATGATCTTTTCGATCTTGGGGACTAACTCTGCCGGGTCCGCTTCACCGAGCATGATCAGAATGTTTGTCGCCTTGCCTTGCTCAGCAATGAGCAGTCGTTTCCACATCGGCCCATTCTCAGCGGACTTGAGATTCTTGGGACCATGGCTGATGCTTTTGATGCCGGTGACCGTATCCAGTTCAAGGAGTTGTTCGGAGACTTTACGGATCGACTCCATGTACCAATCTGAATCAATCTCTGACGACGTTGCTGTCATGATCAGAAATTGTTGCGATTGGAACGTCTCTTCAATTTTCTGTGCTTGTTTGAAGGCAGGGTTTTCTGTGGAGAAGAAAAAGTTTTCCCCGACCTGTGGTTTGAGATCCACAAAGAAAATCAACACTGCGACAAGCAAGCCAGTGATGCCGATCATCAACCAGTGTGCCCACTTACTCAGCCCCGAATCACTCGTTTTGGACATAAATCACCTTGTGAATTTTAAATTTATCATGAGGTTTATGAACTGCTTGACAGCCTGGTTTTAAAAGCATGTTTTTAAATCTCAGGCCGGCTGCAAGCTATCGTTCGCTGTGCGTTTGATGGTGGACAATTTGAAGCATCGTTCTTAATTGTCTCTAAGATCATATTATCAAAATCTTTGAGTTATATGAATCAATTCGCTTTTTCTCATCTCAGCAACATGGTCAACAATTGTTACCATATGAGGTCTACACGTGTGCTTGCATCCTGTGATGTCCCCGGGGTGTAGCACCGATTAACATTGATTCAACCAGCAAGAGGCTTAAAGCAATATGCCCGAAGCAACCGTGAATAAACAGCAAAGTAATACACCCGTAACCACTGACAATAAAGGTGGCATGACGCCTAAACAGATCGTTAGTGAGTTGGACAAATACATCATTGGTCAGAATGGTGCCAAACGCGCCGTCGCCGTGGCGATTCGTAACCGTTGGCGTCGTCGTCAGCTCAACGAAGACCTTGCCCGTGAAGTGTATCCCAAGAATATTGTCATGATCGGCCCGACGGGTTGTGGCAAAACCGAGATCGCCCGTCGTCTTGCCAAACTTACTGGTGCACCGTTTATCAAAATTGAAGCCAGCAAGTTCACCGAAGTCGGCTACCACGGCCGCGATGTCGAATCAATGATCCGTGATCTACTGGATCAGGCGATCAACATGGTTCGCGCGGAGATGGCAGAAGAAGTGCGACTCAAGGCAACGGATTCAGCCAACGACCGAATTGTCGATTTGCTGCTGCCCGGCTTTAATGGTGATGTCAAAGGCAATAGTGGCTATGTCCCCGTTGAGCAATCTGAGGAACGCCGCCAACACACGCGCAAACGCCTGCTTGAGCAGGTGACCGCAGGTCGCTTGGATGAGCGTGAGATTGAACTGACCATCAGCAGTAAGCCACAGACGTCAGTGATGTTTGCCAGCATGGGGTTGGATCAGATGGACCCGGACATGGCCAACATGTTCGAACGCATGATCCCCGAGCAATCTCAAACGCGCAAGTTGCCTGTCAAGGAAGCACGCGAAGTTCTGATAGAACAGGAAACCGACAAGCTGCTGGACAAAGACAAGATCACCACCGAAGCGATTCACCGCACGGAAAATAGTGGCATTGTCTTCCTCGACGAAATCGACAAAATCGCCGTCGGCAGTGGTGGTGGCAAGCAGGGCGGGCCAGACGTTTCACGACAAGGTGTCCAGCGTGACCTGCTCCCCATCGTGGAAGGTTCCGTGGTCAATACCCGGTATGGCAGTGTTCATACGGATCATATT
>JBICHS010000133.1:0-2959 GCA_043101135.1 Phycisphaeraceae bacterium JB051 | reverse complement strand
CAATGCGTTTGAAGTTCAGATGGCCAGTGACAAGCCGGTCAAGCAGTTCTCCGCGGTGAGTCTGTTCGTGCCACAGGTCAATGACAACGCTCAGGCCGTTCAAGTCACACGGCTGGCCGACACCAATGAGAAGCTGGTGTTCAACGTCCAGCTTGGCGATCAAAAGGTGCAGATCCACCTCGACCCCGCCGGCATCGACCAGCAGGATCACGTTGCGGCGACCATTGGCAAACAGTCCTTCAACGCTCTTGGTCAACGCCTCGCCAAGCCTTGATTTTAGAATGACATATCCTCATTTCACGCCTTGAATCGCGCTTTGGACGCCATTGGTTTTTGAATGCGCGTTCACTGTAATGTGTTGATTTTATTGCGTTTAGTCACGGTATTTTGAGCGATTCGGCTTGACTTGTTCATTTTGACGTCAATAATTGAATGTTCAATTTGAACATGTAAAAGCTATGATCAAGACCGATGTGAATATCAAGGATGTGGCCAGCCGCGCCGGCGTTTCGACCGGGACCGTCAGTCGCGTGTTGCGGGGTGAGCAGGGGGTTCGCCCGGACAATGCCAATCGTGTTCGGCAGGCTGTGCAGGAGCTCGGTTACACCCTGCGTGGCAAGCGTCCTTTGGGCAGTGGTCGTGCCCCCAAGTCTCGCAAGACCGGCAACATCGGCATCTACATCTCCCGCGCCTCGTCTCAGTGGGCCAACCATCCCATGTACTCCGCTTTTTTCCAGGGGCTTTCGCAGGCGTGCAATGAGACCGGCTTTCACTATCTCACCGAGTTTGGTGAAAACGAAGACAACCTGACACGCATGGCCGTGGAGAACAAAATCGACGGCCTGCTCGTCAAGGGGATGATGACGCCGTCCATTGAAAAGCTCAGCTTGCGTTTGCCCATTGTTGGTTTGAACCTCAATCAGCCGGGCCTGTCCATCGACCAGGTCAATTGTGATGATTATCACAGCGGTTATTCGGCTGCGCAATATCTCTGGGGGATGGGGCATCGTCGCATTGGCTTTGTCAGTAATATCAGTCACCATCCGATGCTCTTGATGCGATATCAGGGGTATGAACGGTTCCTGCGGATGAACCATGCCTTCGACCCGCAGATCAGTTTTCTGCGCCCTACGGAACTTGTAGGCCCATCGCTTCCTGAAACGGACTACCCGCAGTTTGATGCCTTGCTCCAGCAGTGGTGGCAATTGCCCGTTGACCGGCGTCCAACCGCGGTACTTTGTGCCAACGACTGGAACGCTGCTGGTTGCTATCAGTCCGCTCAACGGCTTGGCATCAGCATCCCCGATGACCTGAGTGTGTTGGCATTCGATAACACCGTTGAGTTATGCAATCTGCTTACGCCCCAGTTATCCAGCTATACCGTTGCCCAGGAACGCTGTACGTATCAAGCTGCCATGCGATTGATCCAGCGGATTGATCATGACATGGACAACCAGCCGCCCATCGTCCAGAGCGTGGTCGGTGAGTTGATCGAACGTGAATCGGTTCGTCAGCTTGATGTGAAATAAAACCTGAATCATGAATCTTTGTTCAATGGAATCTGCTATGAAAATCAGTCGTGACTTCTTCAAAACCGTATCGTTGTGTGTGTTGATCCTGCTGACATCTGCGATGTCATTGCAAGCTCAGACCGTGGTGAACGTCAAGGACTTCGGGGCGGTGGGTGATGGGAAAGCCAATGATTTACCAGCGTTGAACAAGGCTTTGGAATCGCTTCGGACGATCTCACAACGCCCGGTGACCTTGCTGATTCCCAGTGGTACTTACCGTTTGGGAATCGACGAAAATGCTGACACCAAAGCGCACTTGATGATCGCGGGGCAGCGAGACGTGATTGTCAGCGGTGGCGAAAATACGCTGTTGATCATGACCAGCCCGTACCACCAGGGGATCGGCATTTACAAGTGCACCAACGTCACTGTCAAGAACCTTTCGGTTGATTATGATCCATTGCCTTACACACAGGGCCTGGTCACCAAGGTTGATCCTGAATCACAATTGATCACCATGAAGGTTGATCCGGGCTATCCTTTGCCGACTGACGAACACATTGATGCGTTCTCAGGTAAGAAAGGGCATTCGGTTGGCTACCTGTATGACGCTCAGACCAACATCAAGCAGAACCAGTACTATAGCCAGTATCTGCGTAAACAGGTCGAAGATTTGGGCGATGGTCAATATCGTTACAAGTCCTCCAATGTCGTGCGTGATGACATGGTCGGTCGCCGGTTTGCCGTCGTTGGTCGTCGTAAAGCCAGTGCGTATCAGGTCAATGATTCCACCGATTGCCTGATCGAAAATGCCACCGTCTACAGCGCACCGTCCTGTGGCTATAACGTGGCAAGCAGCACGCGCATTACCATCGACAAGTCCCGAATCATTCATCGTCCTGATGTCTCCGGCGCCCCGCGTGCCATGAGCAGCAATGCGGATGGCTTGCATTCCAAGTGGTGTCCCGTTGGGCCGACGTTGAGTAACAGTACCTTCACGGGCATGGGTGATGACTCGGTGAACATCGGCGGCTCCTACACACCTGTCCTTGAAAAGCTTGATGACCGCACCATCGTCGTTCAGGCACATGGTTCAATCACCAACTATCCCACCGACCTGATCATGGCAAGCCCCGGTCACGATGAACATCTCAAGCTTCCCAAGATGGTCAAGTGGAATGGTGCCAAGGTTGAAGGCTTTAAGCGTCACTGCATCAAACTCACCTTTGATGCACCGTTGCCTGACCTGGTGACATGGAAGGAAAACGGCAACATCAAGAAGTGTTCACAAGTGCTCAATCTCAAAGCCTGTGGACGCTATGCCAAGGTCATCAACAATCACTTTTACAATCACCGCGTCCGTGGCATTCTCATGCGTGGTCCTGACAGCTTGATCAAAGGCAATCGCATCGAAAATCTCTCCGGCCCGGCCATTGTCGTCAGCAACG
>JBICHS010000132.1:0-2602 GCA_043101135.1 Phycisphaeraceae bacterium JB051 | reverse complement strand
ATATATTCACAGATGCGATACTTGAGCGTTTAGAGCATTCGCGTCATTAATCGCCACAGGCATTCGATTTGTCATTCCCTCGCAGGCGAAATCCAGTAGTATGCAGTTGACGCATGCACATATCACTGGAATTCCGCCTACGCGGAGTGACGGAAGGATGCGCTTGTTTATGCAAGTTGCTATAAAAGTGACTGGTGTTTAAATGTTCAACTCATTGGCGTTGGAATGTGTGAATCCACCTGTTGCCTGCAGGGAAGTGCCAGTGCCTGGCGGATAGGTATCAACCCGTGTGCCAACGATTGTTGGCTGATCAATCGAGCCATTGAATATCTGTTTTTTGACCGTGTCGAGCAATCATTTTAGCAGGACGGTCCTGAATCCATATGCGTTGTACCTCAATGGCGTCCCAGCCTTGGGGCAACGTCACTGGTTTGCTAGGCCAGGACATCGGGTCTGGGCTTGTGATGTCCAACTGTGGGAATTGGATGAGTAGTTGTTTGAGTATGTGGCCTGCAAACGTTACAAAGCAGTCCTGTTGAAAAGGGTATGCTCGACCACCACTTGTCCATTGGGTCGACCATTCACGCCACACGCCAAACCACTGGGGAATATATTTACTGGCCACCTCTTGCGGCCACCATTGGCCAGCCAGGTCACGATGTCCCATGTCTAGTGCTGCTTTTACGGGACGGATGGCGGAGATGGGAACACCACTTAGGCCCTGCATTTCCTTGATCAAGTCTTCCCGATTCGTGGCACGTGTAAAGGCTTTGTAGGTTGGTTTGTACCAGGATGTCTCACGACGTAAATCCTCTGGATCAGTGAGAATGACCAAGTTTTGTGCAATGTTTTGCCACTGAGGGCGTGGGCGTTTTCCTAGTTTTTCAGCCATCTCTGTTGCAGCAAGCAACGTTCTTTGGAATGCACGACTCACTGGCGGTTCGTTTTGTGTGTCACCATATTGCTCATTGATGTACAGGTTATGCACTTCGTAACCACGCTCAGTCAGTGTCACGCGGCTGGCCATCCAGTCGGCTGTCCCTTTGAGGATTGGCCATGCTTTTTCTCGCAAGAAGTCTTCATCGCCATGTGCGTTGGCGTATTGCAGAAAGGCCTCAGCGATAAAGTGATTTTTAAAGGCGCTCGCGCCAAGACATCCAACGGCATCCATGCGGCTGATGTTGCTACCTAGCAGACAGGTTTGATTGGGGATGAGCAATCCATCCTGCCCGGCTGCCAATGCATTGCGGTGATACATATCGATCTGTCGCGTGCGATAGTCCAGAATCGCTCGCGCTGCTCCGGGATTGGTCAGCAACACCGCTGGATAGGTATAGTTTTCACAATCGCTGGTAAAGACATGGCCCGAATATGCGTTGGCAGCATCGATCCCCCATAAGCCAAACGGAGCGAAACTTAATGGGCTTGATCGATGAATCGAACTATGTACATAGTAAAATGCTGAGTCGGCATATTCTTGGAGTGTGGCAGCATTGTCAACGCCTGATGCTTCAATCACCGGCCTGCCTTCCCAGAGATCAAGCCATGCTTTACGGTTCTCGTGCTGCAGCCGTTCAAAGCCAACATCCTTGATGTGATGGAGCATGTGAATGGTTGCAATATGTGGTTCATCCTGCATGGTCGAAGGCGTGAGGACGCCATATTGTCGAAGGCTGACATTGCGATCGGGGATGAGCTTGAGTTGATGGGTGCAGAGGCATTGGTCGCGTTCGTTACCCCAATTGTTCTGGCGTAACATATAATCGTCAAGTCCGGCAATTTCCGTGAAAAAGCCTGCGCCGAGGGTAGTCATGCTCCCACGGCTTTCCCATAAAAGAACGGTGTCCATCTTGGATTGAAACCGTAATCGCTCAAGGCATTGTCCTGGAAGGGCGGTTGGATCCATGATGGCTTCAACTTCCACCATCAATGGTTGATCGACTTTCAGACGGATTTCCTGGCAGCAGGCAGTGGGGATGACTTGCGAGCAGAACGTCACCACCTCGACATGAACCTGATGACCTTTTGGCCCATAAGTAAAGGACGTGGTCAATTCGCCACAAGCAACATCAAGTGATTGCTTGTGAATGTGAACCAGTTCTGGTCGTTCAGACAATCGACAGGCCGTGTCGGTATGGAGCACGATGTCAGCTTGTAGAGGGAAGGGGGCAAAGGCCTGGCTTTCCAGTCCGGTTGCTGCATCGCGCCCGATGTACCCATTGACAAGAACTTGTGCATCACGAAATGGGACACCACCAAGACGTAAACCGATCACGCCATTGCCGAGACAGGCATGTTTGCGTGTAGGGTCTGACCAATCCTGACGTTGATAGTTGGGAAGGTTTCCAGGACGCGAGAGAGTACGAAAGCTATCTTTTTCTTTTTTGCGCTTGCCTGCGACATAAACTTGTTGCATGGTATTTCTTTTGGGTTGCAGTCAAGGGTTGTTGCAACGCCGCCTTTCTTTGAAAACTTAAAAAACGGTTGGTACATAAGCGTGCAATGTTTACTGGCAATGAACCGCAAACATATTGTGTTTTTCTTGAGTGAATTCCCAGAGTCTGATGATGAATTATTTGACACATTACCAGTCGCTGCGCCA
>JBICHS010000131.1:0-5177 GCA_043101135.1 Phycisphaeraceae bacterium JB051 | reverse complement strand
GGTGGGCATCGCTTGCGTGATCCAGGAATCTGCTGCATGGACAGGCATTTTTCGCTGTCTGATGATCAATTGGGCAGGGGTGACATTAAAAGACTTAAAAATCTTAATTGGTATGCTTTTTGCATTTGTTTTCAATGTCGTCCTGCGCCTGTTGTCAGGATCGCAGGAAAAGGAAGTTCCATGACAGCCATCACGCTCAAGCCCATCGGCCAGATCAATACGCCACATCAGCAAGCCAGTGGCACCCCGGTTCAACCCTGTCGCGCGGTGGGCTATGCCGGCACGTTGACGCTCAATGACCCCGCCTTGGCTGAAGGGTTGGTGGACCTGGATGGCTTTGATCGCATCTGGGTGATTTATTATTTCGACCGTGCAGCGGGTGCGAAGATGACCGTGGTGCCTTACCGCGATGACAAGCCGCATGGGCTCTTTGCCACCCGCGCGCCAGCAAGGCCCAATCCCATTGGGATGTCCTGCGTGAAGCTCGAAAAGATCGACGGGCTGACGCTGCATCTTTCGGATGTGGACATGCTCGATGGCACGCCGGTGCTTGATATCAAACCTTACGTCCCGACGTATGACAATTACCCGGTCACGAACTGCGGTTGGACGGATGATGTGCCCAACCGTGATGACATCGTGGCTGACAATCGTTTTGAAAAACAGACATGACATGCCCGCGCATGCAATGAGGAGATATTCGCCATGACACAGTCCGCCACTGCCAACAACATCACCGACAAACCGGAGCATGGGCATGGTCATGGTTCCGGGGACGGGGGGCATAGCTGTGGTCACAAGGTTTGCCCGCGCAAGATTCATTCGGTCGCGGGGATGCTCTTTGGCGTGATGATGGTGCAGCACTTTCTGCTGAACATGCTCACGATGTGGCCTACTCGGTTTGATGCAGCAGTGGGGCGATTGCATGACATGGGCATCCTCCTGCCGATCTTGAGTCTGGTGCTGGTGATCCTGCCGTTGGGTGTTCATATTGTTTATGGCATTCGCATGCTCAAGTCCGCGGGGCTCAAATACAACACGGGCAAGCATCATCGGGGCAGTGATTTTCGTCACCTGCTTCAACGCCTTTCAGCAGTGGTGCTGTTGCTGTTCATCGTCTTTCACCTTGCGACCATTCACCGATGGGGTTTGCATCAGGTGCATCGTCTGACGGGATGGAGCATGCTCGAACGCTATGCTGATAGTGGCCTGTTCGATGCATCGGATGCGTATGCTTCGACTGCAGCTGCTGTAGGGCATTTCTTTTCCGACAGTGCGCCGATGGCTGCAGGGAATCTGCTCATCAGCGGGTTGTACCTGGCTGCGATCTGGGCTACCGCGTATCACCTGGGTAACGGCTTTGCGACCACGGCCATGGTCTGGCATATCCCCAAGACACAGGCGCAGGAAAAGAAGTGGTCCATCGCGGGTGGTATCTTCGGGCTATGCATCGGCATCATCGGCACCATGGCATGGGTCGGCCTGATGTTCCATTAAGCTGTGATGTTCTGATTGCGTTTGAGGTGATTGCAAACAACGCACGTTATTTACCCCAAAGCCGCGATGCTCCTGCGTCGCGGGTTGCCTTGGTGTTGCGGGTTGATTGTGTCGCGACCGTGTCCAAGACATTTTTAGCCACAGATGCACACAGATGAACACAGATAAAGGCATGGGAAACCGTGTGGTTTTACGCGTGATGGATTGGTTGATTTGAAATAATGAAATTTAAAACAATCTCACGCTCGCTTCGCTTAAGACGCAAAGACGCCAAGTGATTTCATATTTGTATCTTTGCGCCTTTGCGGGCTTGGCGTGAGATACTGCCTTGTTTTTTGCTCATGACTTCAACGCCCCAAGTTATAATGCGGGGCATGTTCACCAACGCATCACCATCGTCATTGGGATTTCGTTTTCTGTTTATTGGCATGTTGTTGATGCTTGTCTCACCGACAACACACGCAGGTGAAGCTGGCGCAACACCCACCGCGCGCGATCCGTGGCTTTGGCCGTTTGCTCAGGATTCGATCTGGAACATGCCCATTGGCTCGGACGCAAAGTATGAGCCAACGAATCTCGGGGCTGCCAAGCATGTTGGCGTGGATATCGAGTATCACGTCAAGACCACAAAGGATGATCCGACGGTCCCGATTTATTCACCCAGTGGTTGGCAGACACGTTGGCCGGGCAAGCGCGTGATTGGTCAATGTGTGATCCCTGCGAATCTGGTGATTGAAGATGCACGCAAACATTACACGCCCAATGCGGTGACGGTGATTCTCCAGCCTGATGGTCGCACGATCGTGCAACTCGAACCGGCGTGTCGGCCCGACCCGACTGCCCCGCGCATTGTCGGTTACCGGTCATCACCCAACCTCGATCTCTACGGCCACGGTATCGGCGGTTCACATTTTGGCAGCGGACTCTCCGGTATTGGGGGTTCGATTCGTAAAGGTGAACTCACCGGTGATGCGCCCATTCGTCATGCACTGAAAATCAACCTGTGGGCCAAGCGCTATCTCTATTACGGCGATGATCGCAAAGGCTTTCGCTGGCCGGCGGATCGTGCGGATAGCTACGCAGCCGACCAGTACGGCGGGAAGAATCCGCAGTTGGTCATGGGCTCACTTCTGGCGATCAAGCCCGACGTCACCTATGAGCAATTAAACATCCAAACTGCCCTTGGCAAAAAACTCTTCGATGCCCTGCAGCACTACGGCGCTTACGTCGCCGATGACACTGCGTGGGATGCACATGACCTCTGCCTGGAAGTTGGCGTGATCGAGCAGGTCAAACAGGCAACCGGTTTGAAAATGGCTTCAAGCAGCGGGCCAATGTTTGATGAGATCAACCGCCTTGTCTCTGCGTTATGCATCATCGACAACAATACACCCCAATCCATCGGCGGGGGCGGTGTGCCTTGCTTGCCGTTGGCTGCGAAGTTGGTTGAGCCAGCTGGTAACTGATAGTAGTTCTAAAAATGAAATGCCTGCTTGCATTTTTACAGGGACTAGGGACTAGCCACTAGGGACTAGGGCTGTTGATCAGTATCGCCCTTGCCTGCCAGCCTTTTTTTCTTCCCCCTAGTCCCTAGTCGCTAGTGGCTAGTCCCTTTGAAAAGAGGGGTGAGATTCATTCGCGCAATGGCTTTAGTCCGCGTATTCCCAGACGGTCACGGGTAATTGTTTGACGCCCCAGCGTGTGGCGATGGCGTGGGTGGGATAGAGCACGTCCAGGCGTTGGCCTTTGATCTTGCCACCAATATCGAGCACGGGGACGGGGTTGGAGCCGTTGTACCCGGGCACGGTGAGAATGGTCCCAAAGGGAAGCAGGCGCGTGTCGGCTGCGACGAGTTTGCCTGCGTTGGTCCAGACGCTGTATCCCGATGCGGTGATGCCGTCCGCCCATTTGCCACAGGAGCGTTCGTCGGGACTGTATGCTGTGACGGTCATCATGATCGTCTTGACCGCACGAAGCGGGCGGCCGTTATACGTCATGGTCAACGCCTGCGTCTGAGTGGAGACGCTTTGTGATGCCGTGACGAAATGCTCGACGGATGGCACTTGCATGGCATTGCCGGTGACATGATGATGAAGCTTCACGTCAGGCATCAACAAGTCCACCGGCTCGTGATGCGCGGGCATGTCCACGGATTGGAGCTGCATGAGCATCGGCGGTTGCTGTGAGCTGTTGGCTTGTTCGGGGCCTGCCATGGGAAAGAGGATGATGCACGCACCGACCGCCGAGAGGATGAGTGTGTAACACAGCCCCATGGTGAGCATGCCGCGCAGCGATCGTTTGGATTGACGGGATTGGTAGCCAGGTTTGAGCATGGTGTTTGTCCAACTCCGGTGAGTTAACAGTCACTTGCCGTCCCTGGCGTCCATCTTTTCGAGCATCACAGTTTAGTCTGATAATCGCTTTGAGGTCAATGCTAAAGTCGCATCCTCCTGCTTGCCTGCAAAGCTTTATCTGTGCTCAAATCCTGTTGAGTTGATGCTTTGGGTGTCGTAAAACTTTATTGGTTAAGTGATTCGGTTTGGTTGTCACGGGTTTGTCAATATTGATTCTGTTTGCCCAATGACAGTTTTTCCAAATCCAATTTCGCGAGAATATCCGCGATCTGCTTGCCGGCATGCCCATCACCATAGGGATGCTTGCGGCATTTGGGTGGGTTGGTCAGCGCCTGCTTGATTGCCTGCTCCACGGATTCTTTGCCGTAGTCACAGTCAATGACGTTCGCCGGCTTTTCACGTCCATTTTGACGCGGGCCGATGTTCACCACGGGCACGCCACCCTTGCGGACCGCTGCTGATTCGATAAGTCCCGCAGAGGAGTTGCCCACCAACATGGATGCACGTTTGAGTAACGCAATGAACTGCTCGCGTTTGAGATGGGGCACGACTTTCACACGACTGGTTTCGATCGCTTTGCGAATCCCTTCACAGCCCGGATCCTGATTGGGCATCACCACCATGAACGGCATTTTGCCAAGCGCCTTGATCGTCGCACGCATGTGCTTGGCTTCCTGCGTTGATGGCAAACCGACTGGATGCTGCAACACCATCGCGTAAGGTTCGTCCGGCGCAAAGCCACAATTTTCAAGCACGTGATCGTCAGCCGCTTTCATGTCCGCCAAAGCATCAATCGCCGGTGAGCCGACATTGAAAACCAGTTCCTGCGGTTCACCCAGTCGGACAATGCGTTTGGCGCTTTGCTTACTTGCAGGAAAGTGAATGTGCGCCAGTTTCGTGATGGCATGACGCATCGCTTCGTCAGCAACACCTTCAGCGCGATCACCGCCGTGAATGTGTGCAACATGCAGTCCGCCGACACTTGCTGCAGTTGCACCTGCCATGGCTTCGATGCGATCCCCGAGCACCAGGACCACGTCAGGACGCAGGCGACTGATCACCGCGCCAAAGCCGATGATCCCCATCCCCAGGGCAATGCTGTCAGCAATGCGGCCTGACTCGGACGGGCGTTGCATGGGGATTTGCCCGTCGATCGTAAAGCCTGCATCGGTGATATCGCATTCGGTGTTTTGCACCAGGTGCAGACCGCCGACAAGGACTTTGAGGTTTAATTTCGGATGATCTTTGATGGCTTGCATCACCGGTTTGAGCAAGCCGAATTCAGCGCGCGTGCCGGTGAAGACCGCAATGGTTTTTTTCTTGATG
>JBICHS010000130.1:0-5802 GCA_043101135.1 Phycisphaeraceae bacterium JB051 | reverse complement strand
ATTGAACCACTGGAGACGATGCCTGCATCAATGTTGTCCACATGCTGATTGGCTTGGAGCGTGAGGACATCGGTCAGCCCCGTGATGGCATCAGCATCACTGTCAGTTTCATCATTGCTGCCTTGGGTAGAAGTGAAGGTGTGCCCATCTTCAAGCACGAATTGGACAATGTAATCACCTGCAGCCAGATGACTGAACAGGTAATCGCCCTGCTCGTTGGTGATGGTGGTTTCGATCACGTTTTGCTGATCATCAAGCAGATTCACCGTCACGTTGGCGACACCGACTTCACTGGCGTCTTGAACACCATCGCGATTCAAGTCCAGCCAGACGCGGTCACCAATCGAGCCGTTCTTGGCATTCGCCCAATTGATATCGGTGACGTTCTGCCCCAAGTCAAGCGAAACCAGGCGCTCGCCTATGGCCCATCGGGTCATGAAAATATCACTGCTGTCGTTGGTATCCCCGTCGACGAGATTACTTGCGGTGGTGTGATAGACAATGATCGAGCCATCAGCACTGATCGCCGGATCGTAAGCATAATCATTGGCCTGCTGACCATCATTGGATTGACTGGCATAGGTGTAATCCCCGGTCAGCTGGTCATACACAACGATGCCTGCAGAAGACTGTGTTGATTGGCCATAGAGCAGATTGGTTGCCTGTGTATGAAACGCAACATACCGGCCATCAGCACTGAATGTCGGGCTGTAACTTGATCTGTTGGCTTGATCGCCCTGAGCATTGACCGTGATACGTTTTATCTGATCGGACTGAAGATCGTAGACGAAAATATCTGCGGTATAGCCAGTATCATCCGTGACCAAATTGTTGGCTGAACTGTAAAACGCGACGTAACGTCCATCGGGGCTGATCACCGGATCATAGCCAGCGTTATTGGCCTGCACGCCTTCATTTGAAAGACTCACAAGGCGCGTCTGACCAGTCTGGCGATCATGCACAAAGACGTCGGGAATTTCGTTGGTGTCATCGGCAACCAGATTGGATTTGGTGCTCCAGAAAGTCACATAACGACCATCAGCACTGATGCTCGGATCATTGTAACCTCGATTCTTCTGGGTATCGTCCAGTGCAATATCCATGAACGTCAACGCGCCGGTTTCTTGATCGAATATGTAGATTTCGTTGACTGACAAAGACGTACCCGACGCTAAATTCGATGCACTACTTTCAAAGGCAATATAGCGACCGTCACCACTGATAACCGGATCATCACTGCTTCGATTGGCCTGTGTGCCATCAGGTAATGTGTTAATTCGTTTTGTCTGACCGGTGAGACGATCGTAGACAAAAATATCCACATAGCCGTTGGTGTCATCATCCACCAGATTGCTGGCCGCACTGCGGTACACGACATAGCGCCCGTCATCACTGATCGACGCAGAATTGCTGTACGCATTGCCCTGCTGCCCATCTGAGGAAACACTGATGCGTTGGATCGAGTCGGTTACGGTATCAACAAGGAACACATCACTTGTGCTATTCGTATCACCGTCAACGAGTTTGGACGAGAAACTGGTGAAGACCACATAACGCCCATCCGCACTCATATCCACTTGTGTGCTTGAGCCGTTGACCTGATCACCAGTCTCCGACAGGCTGACGCGTTGCGTGAGGGTAGAACTGCTACCGGGTTCGGGGCCGGTCTGGACATAGCCTTGCGGGACGATCTGACGGACGGCATAGCTGCCAGCCAACAGTCGGTCGAACAGGTACTCGCCCTGCTCATTGCTCTGTGTCCAGCGTTCGCCTTCGCCTGAATCCCAGATTGCATTGCCGTTGATATCCGTCCAGTCCAAACTGTCATTGCCATTGGTGTCCAGATAAACCGTGACACCTGCGATAGTCGGTTCATCAGGATTGGGCATGCCGTCTTCGTTGTAGTCATCGGTGATCACGCCACTGATGGAACCTGCAACCGTGAGGCCTGCATCAAGCGATGTAACAGTCTGAGCATGTTCCAACGTGAACAGCGGCGTTGTCACGGACACGGACTGCACATCACTATCAACCGTGTCATCGGCTCCCTGGTGAATCTGCGTACCAATGCGCCCATCGGTCACGTTGATGGCAACCTGATAATCACCTGCTGCCACATGGTCGAAGTCATAATTGCCTTGTGCGTCAGTGGTCGTGGTCTTGATCGCATAGCCGTGCACATTCACAAGACTCACGGAGATGCCTGCAAGAGTCGATTCGTCTTCACTGCGAATGCCGTTTTGATCAGCATCATCCCAGACCGTGCCAGTGATGGAAGCGGTGTTAATGCCATAGGCATATTGACCGTAGATCAGATAAACACTACCGGCGTTATCAGCATTTGTGTCGGCATAGGGTGTGCCGATGAGCATATCATCCAGGCCGTCCTGATTGACATCTCCCGCAGAAGCGACGCTGTGACCTGACCCATTGCCAGCAAAGATTGCCCCATCCAAATCACCCGATTGAATTTCAGAAAGGTTAAAGACACCTGACAATCCCACAGCCTTGCCATAAACCAGATAGGTCATACCAAACGAGTTGGGACCCAATGCATCTGCAGAGCTGGCGCCGATGAGCAGGTCATCGTAACCATCACCGTTGACATCCCCAGCGGAAGCAACCGCTTTACCAACCTGATCATTGGGTTGGGTCCCATTGAACACGGCACCGGGGATCGCACCATCAAGCACGTCTTGAAGTGAGATTGGGCCGTTAAGCAACGTTCGACTGCCGTAGATCAGGTAAACCTGTCCTTCAGCGCCACTATAGGGATCTGCGCCAGAAGCACCGAGTATCAGGTCCGCCAAACCGTCACCGTTGACATCACCGGCAGAGGCAAGTGACAGACCTGCGTTATCCCATGAATGCACACCAGTGAATATCGCGCCCGGCAGATCACCTACTCTGAGTTTGTAGAGTTCGAGATTGCCATGCAGGCCATTCTGACTACCATAGATCAGGTAACTTTCCCCAGCATAGTTCACATCTGCGCCACCCAAGGAATTGATCAACAGGTCCATGAACCCGTCACCATTGACATCCCCAGCTGCGGCGACGCTGTAGCCGGCTTGATCGTAGGAACTGATACCGTTGAATATCGCACCATTAAGACTGCCACCAACAATGGATTCGAGCTGGTATTCACCGCTGTAGTATGAGGCTTTTCCATAGACGAGATATGTTTTACCTGCCTCAGGTGACCATGTATCGCTATCGCTGATGTCGTAAGCACCGATGAGAAAATCATCGTAGCCGTCCCCGTTGACATCACCAACGGTTGCCACACGTTGGCCGGCATTGTTGTTGGTCCCACCGTCTTCGAACACCGCCCAATGCAGTCCACTTGCAGAGAGATTACCCAGACTGACATCGCCAACTACACCGCCTGCTTTGCCGTAAATCAGATAGGTCTTGGAGTAGGTCGTCATATGGTAATAGCTACTACCATAGGTAAATGAACTTCTGATGAGTATGTCATCATAGCCATCATTGTTCACGTCACCCGCAGAGGAAACATACTCACCGGATTCAAGGCCAACCGTTTGGCTGTAGATAACCGCGCCACGAACCTGAAGCGTCGTATTCCCATTGATATCAACTTCGGTTTGCCAGCCGTCCGCGTTGCCATAGATCAGATAGGTTTTACCCTGATCGACACCGGGGGGATACGAGCTACTTGAAACTCTGTTTGTAAACAGGAAGTCTTCGTAGCCATCACCATCCACGTCACCTGCAGAGCTGACGTTGTCGCCTATTTGATCGTATGATTCGACACCATGGAAAATCGTGCCTTGAAGCACACCTGGCGCCACCTGTGACAAACCGATGAGCCCTTCAAGTGCGTTGGCAATCAGCGGGTCAGCAATGCGTTGATAGCCAGCATCGATGTTCTGTACATCCTGGCCGTAGTCCAGATTTATCCAATGCGTATAACCGGTGGAAACATCAGCATCACTGTCAACGCTGTCATCCTGCCCTTGATTCGCGTCAGTGAACTGGTAACTCCACGGTGTTGCAAAACGGACTTGATAATCACCGACGGATAGCAGCGAAAAGTCATACTGGCCTTGAGCATCGGTATACGTCTGAGCCAATGTATTACCCTGCTCATCAAGCAAGGTGACCAGAATCTCAGCCAGCGTGCTTTCGTCAGGATCTTGTATGCCGTTGTTGTTGGCATCCTTCCACGCCGTGCCACTGATTTGACCACTGGCCGAACCATACAACAGGTAAGCTTTCAATGCGTCGTCATTGGATTGGTTGTCTGGGCCAGTGAGACCTGACATAAAATCGTCAAAGCCGTCACCGTTAACATCACCCAGCGCGACGATTTGATGGCTTGCATACGCTGCTTCCAGGATTATGCCACGCAGACGTCCATCATCAATAGCATCATCAATGTAAACACTGGGAAGTTGCTGAGCATCGCCATAAACCAGATATGTCCTGGGACCAGACGCTGAATATGACTCGCCAGCCGGGGCGTTGATCAGCAGGTCATCATAGCCATCGCCATTGATATCTCCAGCCGATGCAATTCTGGATCCCAGATAACCATAACTGTTTGAACCGTAGAATCGCGTCTTACCAGTTAAGTGGGCTTGATCAACACGTGTATAACCGGACAAGGTCTCTGCTCGACCGTAAATCAAATAGACAGTACCTGCCTCTACACTCCCCCCATATTGATCGCTTATAAGCAGGTCATCATAGCCATCACCGTTCACATCCCCTGCAGAAGCAACACGGGAGCCGATGTGACTTGTCAAGCTTTCGATGAAAACAACACCTGCCAACTCTTCGTTGTAGACATCCATCACACTATGTGAACCGTCAAGTCCGTCAGCCGACCCATAAATCAGATAGGCTCGACCTTTGGACACACCCGTTGGAGCGGTGCCCAGCAGGATGTCATCAAAACCATCACCATTAAAATCGCCAGCACTGGAGACGCTGTAACCAACTTGCTCCATGACGTGATAGTCAGTGGAATCGTAGATCGTACTTGGCGAACCATAGCTCGGGTAATAATTCCCAACCCCCAGAAAAGTCGCACCGGGCAAGTGACTTTCACCCACCTCGGAGACGTTGTATTCACCGGCCAAACGGTTTGCTCCGCCATAGATCACGTAAGCCTCGCCCGCGGACCCATAATCACCGTAAACATGCCCAGCATTGGGATTGCCGATGAGTAGATCATCAAAGCCATCACCATTGACATCACCGGCAGAGGTTATGTTTCGGCCAAGATAATTGCCGCTGTACAAGCCGTTAAACACGGCACCGTCGAGATTGCCACTGGACACATCTTCTAACTGATATTCACCGGTCAGTGATGCATCACCGTAAATCAGAAACACCGCACCGCTATTATCACTGAGGCTGTCGGCAGCATCGGCATAAGGCGCACCAATGAGAAAATCATCATAGCCATCGTGGTCCACATCACCTGCAGCAGCAACGCTGTAGCCTGCTGACATTCCGTATTCATTGCCACGGAAGACTGCTCCGGGTAAGGCATCGGTTCCAACGAGGGCTATATCAATATTGCCAGCAAAACCGGTAGCCCGACCGTAGATCAGATAGACACTGCCGTTGTAATTATCAATGGTGTCATCTGAATAGTCACCGATGAGAAAGTCATTTATGCCGTCACCATTAACGTCACCAGCAGAGGCAATCATTCTCCCGGAGTACCCACCATCACTGCCTGTAAACACAGCGCCATACAACAGCCCCTGATCAGCATCAGAGAGGTTGACGGTCCCGCCGGTGACGGGTTGTTGCACCATGACTGTG
>JBICHS010000129.1:0-3573 GCA_043101135.1 Phycisphaeraceae bacterium JB051 | reverse complement strand
GGGCAGGTCTGACATGTAAGCCTCAGCGGCATCATGAAGCAAACCCCACAAAGCAAACGCTTGGGGCACCACTTCCGAGACATGCACACTGTGCTGAGCGACCGAATAAAAGTCACTGCAATGACCATTGAACCGACACTGCAGACTTAACGCATGCGCGATATCGCGGATATCGATGATGCCCGGATCTTCGCGTAATGGATAGAAGGCCTTGCCGGTGTAGGTTTGAATCCAGCTCATCAGATGCGTCTCCTTGGCCTGCGTATCAAGCGTGCGTCGGGCCGCCTGCAGTGAGCACAAATTGCAGCACGACATAAGTCACATACAGAATCAGTAGTGGATAGCCCATCCAGCGACTGAAGCTGCCCTTGCGGATGGCTGTGAAAATGAAGAACAGGAACATCGAAGTCATCAGCAACATCGTCGGCAGATGCAGGTACAGGAAAATCTCGGGAATCTTCGCAGTCGGGTCAATGATCGGCAATGACTTGGCGACCGCCGAAGCACCAATGACAAACAGCACGTTGAGAATGTCTGCACCAATCACATTGCCCACCAGCAACTCGCGATGGCCTTTGACGATCGAAGCAATGCCCACCGTCAGCTCCGGCAAGGAGGTCCCCAGCGCAACAAGTGTTGCAGCGATGACCACATCGGGAACCCCCCAACGCTCTGCCATCACCGTTGCTGAGCCGACCAGGAATCGGCTGGCGCAAATCACGATGGTCAGTCCCACCACCAGCATCAACACCAACAACCATGCAGAGCGTGAGGCGGAAGCTTCATGCTCGTCAGCAGGCTTGTCCTTCAACTCATCCATCTGACAGGTCGGTAAGGGGTGATCGGTCTGCGGGCTCAAGGCGACATGTTGCTTGGCCCATTTGATGCTGATGAACATGTAGACCGCCAGCATGACCAGCAGCAGTGCGCCGAAGGGTCGTGTGATCTGTGCTTGATCGCCTTGGAATGTCCATGCGACGTAGCACAACGTTGCCAAAAGAAAATCACAGCCGATCTTCACCCAGCCCTGACGCTTGAGGACGAACTTGTCCGCGGGAAGCACGACCATGGCACACCCGAGCCCGAAAATCAGGCCGGTATCCGCGATGATAGACCCCACGGCATTGCCCAGCGCCAAACCGGCATTGCCACCCCACGCCGCCATCACCGACACGGCGGTCTCCGGGCTGGTGGTCCCCAGTGAAACGATGGTCGCCCCCACGATCACCTTGGGAATGCCCACGCGGTACGCCAGACCGGCTGCACCATCCACGAGCCAATCGGCCCCGCGAATGAGTGTCCAGACGCTGCCAATGGCAACGAGGATCAACATGAACAACGGCATGGCCTGAAAGGCGGTATCGGGAATCAAATGTTCCATGAAGTGGGGTATCTCAACTTAAACAATGAAATAACAAACACGATCAAGGCAGGTAAACAGCTGTACAACCATCGGCTTCACCGACGGACACGCTGACCAGTGTAACGTGTTGGGGCAACCGTGAAGCGATCTCGCTGCCAAACCACCAGGCAACACGCTCAGCGGTCGGATTCACAGCCAGCTTGCCCTGCTCGCCCCCAAAGGGTTTGACCTCATTGAGATGTCGGTTGTGCACCTTGGCAATCAGTTCGTCAAGCCAACCTTCGAGCACGTGAAAATCCATCACCGTCTGGATCTCATCAAGCTCCTGAGCCTGCACCGTCACCACCACCGGCCAGTTGTGGCCATGAAGCGGCTCAAGCGAACCATCAGGTAATGCAATGGCATGACTTGCGGAAAAATTCTTTTCAATCTGTATCTGATACATCAACCAACCCCAATCTTTATCAAACATCCCATTATCCAATGAGATGCAGCACGGATCAAACCCATTCAAACCACGGAATCAGATACAAAACCGCTTGCGTATTCGCAACACCCAACAACCATCTCTTGCAATCGTCCAACCAACTGCAATACTGGCAAAACAACTTTGCCTAATTGCTTTGATGGAGTCTTTCGACCATGTCCGACACGACAGCCAAACGCCCCAACATCCTCTGGATCATGTCCGATCAACACAACGCATCCTGCATTGGTGCAGCCGGTCACCCCGATGTCAAAACGCCCAACCTTGATGCACTGGCGACAGACGGTGTGATGGCAACCCGGGCGTACTGCAATAATCCGATCTGTGGTCCTTCACGTTGTTCCATGATCACCGGCCTTTACCCGCACACCATCGGCATCACCGGCAACAACCTTTCGGACTGCCCCATCCCCAACCCGTTAACCCTGCCAACCCACCTGCGAAATCTTGGCTATCAAACGGCTATGATCGGCAAAGGGCATGAAGTGCTCAGCTGGGACCAGGAAGGCTATGAACACATTCGTTACTGTGATTTAACCGATGCCGACCCCAATGATCCACGCACCGTGCATTACTTCCAATACCTCGTCGATCATGGATTGGCTGATGAGTTTGATCTTGGCAGCCTGCCCCCGGACCACCCCGGCGCTGGCATGAAAGGCTTTGTGAGTCAGATTCCTGCTGAACACTGCGTTGAAACATGGACCGGCAATGAATCACTGGCCTTTCTGGAAAACAAGGATGACGACAAGCCCTTTTTCCTGAAGATGAGTTTCCAGCGCCCGCATGATCCCTATGCCCCATCGCAAGAGCAAATGGGCCAGTATGAACCAGAGAAGTTGAGCTTGCCGGAGAATATCTGTGATTACCTTGATCGTCGCTTTGCCGGCAAGCCCCAGTTCCAGCAGGACTATGTCAATAGTGGTCAGCGCGGCTATCCTTACCGCCCGTTGGATGAAGCAGACCTCAAACTGCAACTGTCCTATCACTTGACCCTGATCACGGAAATCGATAAACAGATCGGCAGGGTCATTGATCACCTCAAGCAGACCGGTGAGTATGAAAACACCATCATCGTCTACCTGGCAGACCATGGGGACTTTGCAGGTGAACACGGGCTGATGCTCAAAAACCTCGGGATTTATGAGTCGATTCACCGTGTCCCGATGATCTTCCATTACCCGGGAGGGCCGAAGAATCAGAAAGTCAACAGCTTGATGCAACTCGTCGACGTCTACCCGACACTCTGCGAGATGGCAGGTTTACCCATTCCTGAGCATCTGGATGGTGACACCCGCAAGTCCATGCTCGAAGGTCAAGTACCGGGCATGGACCATGTCGTCTGCGAATGGGACTTTGGTGGAGCGGATCAATACACCGTCTTTGCGGTTCGCACCGAGCGTTACCGACTGGTTTACTATCTGGCTCACCCGGATGATGGTGAGCTTTACGATCACAACGAAGACCCCGGCGAGATCAACAACCTCTGGGCCTCGGAAGATGTGTCCATTCAGATGACGCGCATGCAGCTCATCCAGTTGATCCTCAACCATGTCGGCCAATTCAAACGCGCCTGGTCGATTGCCGATGACCGTGCGGCCTTTGCCAAGTATCCCGATGCCCCGACTTATCACATTCACAAATGGAAGATGAAGTGGCGTGAAGCCGTCGAAAAGGGATTGGTTAAAGCGTGATCAATATCACAAAGCCGTGACTCTCCTGA
>JBICHS010000128.1:0-10406 GCA_043101135.1 Phycisphaeraceae bacterium JB051 | reverse complement strand
TCAACGTTTTGACTGCCATGGCAGGCATGTTGTCGTTGTACCCATGGAACTGATAATCCGTCGCCTGCATGCCAGCATTGTTCTGACAACCCTCACAGACCATCTCTTCACATCTTGCTTTTGCCTGCTCGGTCATCAAATGTTCAAACTTCACCAGGTGATGCAGCATGATACTGGTGTTGAAAATTCCAAAGCGAATGTCAGCAACCTTGGGCATCGGCGCTCGACACACCAGTTGATTAGCCGTGTGCTGCTCTGATTCATTACCCAGATAAAACGCGGTGGCAATTTGTAAATCCAGCCGTCCAAACTCCTGCGTTAATGGGATCAACCAATTGGCATCCACATCAAGAATGGGCTTGAAGAGGTCTCGGGCAATACACATGAATTGATCGCAACGCTGCTGCCGCCCCATACGCAGTTGCTTGATACGTTCAAGATTATTTTCAGCAGTGTCGTGCATGGTCAACCAATCCCAACAATGAAATAACGGATCAACGACAACGTGTTACGATCAAGCCCATCAACAGGTGTCGGCACAAACAGATCGCGCCATGCGTGTACAAGACGCACTTGGTCAACAGGTTGGTTACATCCTGTGAAACGTGAATATGAACAGCCAGGTCACAAGGCGGTGCCCTGCTGATTCTCTATTTTCAGAGCCTGTGGCGAAAGCAATATTTCATCCCGCCACGTGAGCTCAACATTGATTAATTTGCTAGCCGGCTTTTCACCTGCCATCAAAGTCTTGAGCATCTGCCAGGCATGCTCAGCTGAAAGTGATGGATCATTTTCCATGCGTGCCACCGGGAACGGTGCAACCAATCCTGAATAACGGTTGGCATGCGTCACGATCATCAACTGCTCGGGGACATTCAAGCCCATGTTGCTGATCGCGATACAGGCATCGTTGAAAATCAGATCATCGACCACCACAAGGCCGTCTGGCTGTGACTTTCGTTTGGCAGACCAGATCGCACGAAAAGCTTCCCAGCCTTCGCCCGGATGCCCAGGATGGACATAAGGTTCAACCCAGCCGTCATACAGTTTGACGCCGGCTTTTTGACAAGCGTCTTTGAATGCTTTGAGTCGCAGATCAGGTTCATTACGCCCAAAGCGATCAATGACACTCTGGTTCCATCCCATGTAGGCCAGTTTACGACGACCATTGCCCACCAGATACTGCACTGCACGATGGATCATCGGCGTGGTGTCCGAGCCGATGCGATAGTCATACTCACCGCCACTGATACCCACCATGGGTATGTTGCGTTTCTTGACCACACGTGCCCACTGCGGATCGGGCCCCATCCCAATGACCAGTAAACCACTGAGTTTGTCGCGTTCTACGGCCTGGAGAAAATCAACACCAGCTGCAGGAAACGGCGAACGTCCGTCCTCACGGATATCCGTCAGATAAATGCGATAAGCAATCTGATTCTGTGTCAAATGTCCAATCACGTGTCGAATGGCAGTCATGGCGAAGGTCGATGCATGCGGGGAAAATATATTGCCCTGCAACAACAGACCAACATGCTTGATCAGCTGCGTATTCAGAACATGCGTCCCCTTGCCCACCTCACGAATCACCAGAGACTCCTGAGCCAGCGTGGTCATCGCATTGCGAATGGTCACATTGCTGACACCAAAACGCTCAGCCAAAGCACGATCACTGGGCAGCCGATCACCGGGGCTGTGGTTATGACGGATCTCATGCCGAAGGGTTTCGACGAGATATTGGTGCATGTTCATCTTGGCCATGGGGCATTACCAATACGACAGATTGACTTACTCAATTTATTCTAGCTAGACAATTGAGTTAGTCAATCTATTCGTCACAATACTGGTCAAACCGATTCTGTGAACGTCGATATGAGGCATTGGTCTGTGTCTGGTAATGCAACACAGCAGGACTCGCGCAGTTGATCCAAGGCAGGTTTGAGGCGCTGGGCAAAATTCAGATCACGCGGTGAACAGTTGTGAATGACGCCAAGCGCGGCTGCACATCCTGCAGCTTCGCCGGTGGCTACGGCGTTACCTGTTACGCGGTAGGAGGCATGCGCCCAGAAATCGCCACTGATACACCGGCCGGCAAAGAGCAGTTGCCCGACCTGCGATGCGATCAACGCGCGATAAGGAATGTCGTAAGGCAAAGTCCGTTTCACCGGCGATTGCTCAATCCCCCCACCCGCGGACTGCTTACTCGTTGCATGCACATCCACGCCAAACGTGCAACGGCAAATCGCATCATCATGCTCACGGCCTTGAACCAGATCATCCAACGTGATCTGATAACAACCTTGAGGCCGCGTGCTTTCACGGATGCCAATATGATTGGCTGTTGCGATCAATCGAAGGTCACGCCAGATGCCACCGGTTTGTCTTAATGCCTGGACAATGCGATTGATTTCATCACGACCCGAGATGGTTGCATCGGAGACATGATCAACAACATGGGGATGTTGAGCATACTGATGATTAACCATCATGCCGAACATGTCCGGATAGATTTCAAAAAGAGTCGGTCGCGTATAGGAAGGCTCAAGCCCCGCATCTCGGATGGCAGTAAGCAATCGCTGCTTGGGGACAGCCCAGGGTTCATGGCCAATGTTGTAGTACGGTTTGAGTTGCTCACGATTCACGCCGGTGACGATTCCCATCAGCGACATGGGCTGCAAGCGCGATCCACAGTTTTGATCGTCATGTGAACCAATCGCAAAATCACAGCCTGCATGTCTGGCAAGCACACCATCACCGGTGCAGTCAACGAACACCTTGCCTGCAATCGCCTGACGCCCGCTGCATGATTCGATCACCACGTGCGTGAGGTTCTGATCTTGATCCAGTCTTGCCTCAGCGACGCGCGTATGCAAAAGCACCTTGACACCCAGCCTCGTGATCCATTGCTCAAGCACCCACTTCATCAGCTCGGCATCATAGGTTCTGCCCTTTTGATACAGGGTTGGAGGTTCGTGCATTTGGTCACGAAGTCGATCCAATTGGGCATAAAGCTGTGTGAGAATGCCGGGTTTGTTTTCACTGTCAATGATCCAGCTCAGTAAACCCGAGGTCCAGACGCCACCAAGTTGGCCTTGTGATTCAAGCAATAAAACCGAGACAGGTCGGCCGGATTGTTTCTGCGTCATGGCCGCAGCAATCGCAGCAGACACCCCCGCAGGGCCTCCGCCCGCGATGACAACATCAGCATCAAATGCCACATCCAATTGACGTGACGGCTCGGTTATTGACTCTCTGTCCGGGTTCATGCATACCACCTGTTACAAATACAAAATACAACTTAAAAACAGGGGTTTTTCGCCACCAGGCTATCGGGATCAATCTTGGGCAAGCTGGCAACGTGACCATCAACAAATAGATCATTGATCGCTTCGTTATGCCGTGTCGCAGCAAGATCATCATCACCTGTTGTTGCCTGATACAGATCGTAATTGGGTGTTGTGTTGTACGAAACAAACCGATAGCTGTGTGCGTCAACCACAGCTGTCGTCGCAGAGGGACGGATCAGATTCGGCAAGCTGTACCCCTTACCTGTCGTCGTGCTGGTGGTCGACCCCAGATACACGTGGTAGGCATAGGACAGTTCGTTGTAATCACGTTTCATTGCGGGAATATTCCAACCCTTGATCTGTGTCACCGATTCGTCATCCGGGCAGATCAACACACGATCCGCCGAAGCCTGCGCGTAACTGCTGCGATATTCAATCGCCAGATAACCTTTAATCAAGGATGGCCAAACCGTGGAGTAGGAGCTGTTGTCCTGATAGAAATATGCGGTGGCAGGCATACGCTGTTTGTGATCATTGCTGTAAATCGAAAACGCCAGGCCGATGTTATGCAAGTTGCTTGAACACTGAACGCGACGTGCGGCTTTACGGGCACCGGCCAATGCGGGGAGCAGTATCGAGATGAGCAGTGAGACAATGCTGATAACAACCAGCAACTCAATGAGTGTAAAAGCATGCGATCTCAGGTCAGTTTGCTTATTCATGAGAAGTCTCCTCGAGCACAGGTCCATACACCGGCAGATCAACCCCTTGCTCCAAAGCACCAAGGTCCGGAGCATCACCGGTTACTTGATCATTGATGTTGGGCAACACCATGCCACGATCGACTGCTGGTGAATCATAAGCCAGACCGAAATTCAAGCCAGGTTGCTCATCCCAATGACGCGTGGTTGGGGCAGGGACATTAACGAGCGTGTTCATGCTCAGATTGCTGATGCCATGCGTTTCCATGCCTGTTATATTTTGGAAATCTGCAAAGGTATCAAAGACGATTTGGCCGGCTGCATGGTACGGCCGATCCATCGCGGGGATCACCCAGAACCATTTGTTGCATGCGGTTTGGCTGTAGCCGTTGTAATCCAGCTTGCTAAGCAGCGGCGTCGGATTGCCTGTCCACAAGGGACCGCTGGGCGTGTAGGGACTGCCCAGAAACAGGTTGTTGGCCATCAGCGTGTTCGCCCAGCCGGTTTCCATGCGTGCAGCGTTGGCGACGGCAAAGGTGTTGTGATAAATGCGCAGCCCTGATGGATTGCGGGCAATTTTGAGTGCGAAAATGCGCGTGTTGTAAATCACATTCCGCAGCACATACCCAGGCCCACCAAAGACCGGCTGCATGCTGATGCCCATGTGCGTATTGGTGATGTAATTTCGGATCACGCGAATGTTGGCAACGCCGTAATCCATCTCAATGCCATCATCGGGACATTGATCAATGCGGTTATTGTAAAGATCAATCGACCCATTACACATTGTCGGATCGGAGGGTGGCATGACAATCGGATACACACTGATCCCATCCCAGAAGCCACGAACAAGATTATGAGCAACGTCATGCCCCTGCCCACCAAGTTGGATTGCCGTGTTCAATCGCAGTGGAAGGTAGCCATAAATTTTCTTGTCGACACTCCAACCATTCTGCCACTGACCATCGGGCCAATTCCCGATGAAGCTGTTATTACTGACCGTCCAACCTGTGATGCGTGAAGGACTGTTGTCGGACTGCTTGTTGAGATGATCATCATCATGCGGCCCAGCATTGATGCCATAACGCAGATCAACAAAGCGACAATTGGTTATCTCGATTTGCTGAGCATCGTTGGCATAAATTGCAGTTTCCAAATTCCGGAACGTCAGATGCGAGATGCGATGCGATGCCGCACCGGTGAGATCCATCATGATCCCGACCGCACCGCCATCAAGAATCGTCGAGCCGTCAGCCGCACCGGTGATGGTGATCGGCATGGAGATGGTTGCCTGTTTATTGAGATGGATCACACGATTAAGCTGTCGATTAACTGCTGAAAAATCAGTGTAAAGCTGTGACGCCTGGTCATGCAATGGCGGGTGGATATAGGCAATGCGTTGATCGCCATAACGCTGTTGCCTGGCCTGCATGTCACCAAATTGATGGACACCGCTGTGAAGCAAAATGGTTTGCCCGGGCTCGACAGCGTCATATGCTTGATGAATGGTGTCAAAGCTTGGCGTCAATCGAGCGCCCTGATAGGTCTGCGGGTAGACATGCAACACGGCCGCGTTGGCAACATCAGTCAAAGGCTGTTTGGTCTGTGCTTCGATGATCTGCTGCTGATCGCCGCCATCGGGGTCATGTAGTGTCAATCGGATTTGATAGGACGTTGCAGGATCAAGATTCAACACACTGCCCGAGAAGCGATTGGGACAGACCACATGCCAACCGATACGGCTGGTGCCAGCTCCGTCAAAGAGCGTGCGCAGAAGAGGCTGAGCGTCCTGCCACTGCGATTCGCCTGTTTTACGATAGGTGACGGTGACGGTTGCATTGCGATTAAAGTCGCCCTTCATGTCCCACTGCAAACCAATGGCATGCAAGGTCGATTGCTGCAGTCGTAGCTCGCCAGCCTCAATGGGACTTGGGGCAGGATCAAACGCATCGGTCTGCGGGATTGCGTTTAGCGTTGACGTGACATCACAGGTCTTATGTGCCAACCATGTATCGAACATGGAGGGCAAAGGCAGCTGTTGTGTTGGTGTGACCGACACACTGCCCCACCGTGCTTGCCCCTGGCCGCCGAAGACCATCAGCACAACCGAAATCCGCGAATGATCCTTGGTCTTGGCAAAGACAAGTTGCTGGTTCACCGGCAAAGAGCCAACCTTGAACCGAGCAGATTGGGCAACCATCAAATCATTCTCAAAAACCTCAACACGTCCAATGTGTAAGTCCGGGTGCGTCGATGTGATCTGACTGACATCCAGCATCCAATTGCCAGATGTCAAACCGGGCAAGACAACCGTCTGCTGCGCAATATCCCACTGATTGGCCAGGGAGGTGCCCCCTTCAACGACCGCTGCCTGCGTTTGCAAACCTGTCATGGGCACAAGCAACATTGCCAATAAAACCAACATCTGCCAACCGATTCGTTTCATCATCCATAGACTCCTTGAGACAGTGTCTAATTGTAGCTGGGACCAATCGGGTCAAGAAGATACGAATTTTGTCATTTTATTGACATTATCCGCTATAATCAGTCATGTTTCGCAATTTAAAACACCTGAATCTGGATACACCGGTCACGTTCATCAATGCCTCGCTGGCAGACCTTGAGTCTTCGCTTGGGGTCTATGTCACCATTCATGACCTCACAGGCATCCTCTGTTCATGGGATGGCAAACCTTTATTGAGTCGTCGAAATTACCATGCGCACCCCTATTGCCGCTACCGTCGAAACCAATTCGAACGACAATGTGTCGAGCATTGCTCCAACCAGGTCAATGCCTATGCGCGTAAACACAGCAATGCTTTTTCGACCCATTGTTTCAAAGGTGTACGCGAAGTGGTGGTCCCGATGTATCGACAAAAGCAGTTGGCGTTTGTGATGTTTGCAGGTGGTTTTCGGCGTGAACGTGATGACTGCCCACTGTCTAGTCAGGAAGCACAATCCCGCTATCAACAGTTAACGCTTTTTAAGTCCGACAAAATGGATCAGGCAACACGTCTACTGAAAATGGTCGGCTTGTGCCTATTGCAATTGGTCGAACAACACTCCGTCCAATCCATTGGTACCGACCCGCAACAGAAGCAATCACTTCAAACGCAGCCAGTCGATCGTCGTGACATTGACATCCGTCAATTCATTTTCAATCATGCCCACGAATCCACACTCCGACTGGAACAGCTTGCCCAGGTATTAAACTTGTCTGAATCACGCGTTGGTCATCTGGTCAAGGAGATTTTCGGCCAAACCTTCCAGAAGCTGGTGACTCAGGAACGCATCAAGCGTGCCAAATCACTGTTGATCACGACGGACTGGCCTATGGATCTGGTTGCCACCGCGACCGGCTTTGGTAATCCATATCATTTCAATCGAACCTTCAAAGCACAAACGCAATGCACGCCGGGCCAATACCGCAAGCAACATCAACGCACCAGTTAAAGCTCATTTTGCGAATCAGGCCACGTGATCAAACCAGTTTGACCATCCCGTCATCTAGCTCGCAACGCCCGGATTGGGCAAGGTGTTCGATAGCCTGCTGCAGGTAAGGCTGCGATTTATTCGTGAGTTTACTCATGCCAAAGAGCTTGGCGGTTTCACGACACAAATCTTCCATCGGCAAACTGATCGCATGCTCAAGCAACGCATAGGCAGCATTGGCCAATTCAGCCAACGGGACATCGTCTATCTCGCGCGGCCGGGACTGGCCCTGTGGGATACGAAAGCCGGTGTACGCATCTGGGGCTTGCTCAGCCAACCAGACCTCATTGCCCAATACCTGAAGATGATCTTGCAACTGATACAGTAACGTTGCCAATCGATCATCAACGCGTTTGGTCTGACGCCCCAAATCAAATTTCGGCATCACGCGTTTGGCAAGTAATCTCAGCGACATCGGTGCTTCAATAGCAAGGACTTGCTCAATGACATCCATGACCTGCCGACCATTGCGATAAAACATATCCGCATCACCAATGGCTTTTTCATCGCTAAAACAAGTGTAAAACACAGCCCCTTGTGGCAATGCGGCCAGTTCGGATTCGACCTTTTCATCCAACGTGACAGCATGGCTTGCCAAGTGGGGTGAGGTTTCATGAACAAGGTCCGGATCATCCTGATCCTGCCAGATGTCAGGCGTTGGCGTTGCGGGTAAAACTTCCGATGGCATGCCATCCTGTTGGATCGCATTCTGAATCGCGTCTTCAATCCGCTGTATTTCCTGTTGCGGGTTGACCCACCACTGGGTTGACCAGACACGATGCATGGTCCACCCCAGTCGCTCTAGCACTGATTGTCGAAGTCGATCGCGATCGCGTGCTGTCTTGGCGGCATGATAGGTCGCGCCGTCACATTCGATACCAAGCACGAATTGCCCGGGCTTATCTGGATGTTTGACACCAAGATCAATGCGATAGCCAGAGCAACCGACTTGCGGGACGACATCCCAGCCGCGTTGGGTGAGTTGCTCCATCACCTGGTTTTCAAATGGTGACTCACAGTCCGCAGCTGCATCAACATGACTTGCCTGACTGATTGCAGCAAAGCCACGCGTGGCATAATCCAGAAACACATTGAGATGCCGCACGCCAATTTTATTCGAACGAGACAGGTCGATGTCTTCAGCCAGTATGCTTGAAAAAACAATGACCTGTTCACGAGCCCGTGTGATGGCCACATTAAGCCGACGTTCCCCGCCCTCACGATTGAGGGGCCCGAAATTCATTGCCATCTTCCCATGGCTATCACGGGCATAACAGATCGAAAACAGAATCACCGAACGCTCATCGCCCTGCACGTTTTCCAGATTTTTGACGAACACATGATCTGGATCGTTAGAATCAAAAAACGCTTCAATCTCAGGGTGTTCACGCCGGGCTTCGTCCAGTAAATCTTCAACCAGTATCTGCTGAGCCATGCTGAATGTGACGATGCCGATACTCGTTTGATATGTTTGTGGGTTCTTCAAACGCATCACCACTTCCTGGACGATGGCTTGGGCTTCGGTCATGTTGTTGCGTGCTTGACTGCGATCGTAAACACCGTCCGCAAGATAACGCATACTCACCCCCAGATGCCCGGACTGATCCAGCGCATTGGGGAAGGTGTAGAGATGGTTGTTGTAGTAGTGATAATTGCTGAATGCGATTAACGATTCATGTCGCGAGCGGTAATGCCAAAGTAATTTGCGCGAAGGCATCCCTGCAGCAGCACACTCATCGAGAATGCTCTCAAGATCCTCCAGCGCTTCATCGTCATCCTCTTCAATGGTGTCCTGTCGCGTGAAGAAATTGGTGGGTGGCAGCTGTTTTGAGTCTCCCACCACAATCACCTGACTGCCACGCGCAATCGCACCGACGGCATCCCAGACGGGGATCTGTGAAGCTTCGTCAAAAATCACCACATCAAACGGCGGATAGTCTGCATCCAGATATTGAGCAACCGACAAAGGGCTCATCAACAAACACGGTTTAAGGCGTGGCAACAAGTTGGGCAGCTTGGCGATCAACTTACGCACGGACATATGTCGGCGTTTGAGTTTAAGCTGATGTGCCAGAACACCCATCTCCGAATTGCTCAGGTTTGCTGCGATTTGTTGAGATGGAACCGATTCGGACAACGCCTGACGGACTTTGCTTTCTGAAAGCTTGAGGTGTGCTTTGTCCAATTGTTTGAAATGCTCAATGCGCTGAACATGTTCATGGATATTCAGACTGTTTAAAACAGCATCATCTTTCCAGATCGCATCAATCCATGCATCCAGTATGTTTCGCTGCAATGCTGGCTTGATCATCTCCGTGGGGATATTGCCTTGCTCATGGGCTTTGACAAGGTTATTCAAAGCTGCCTGATTGGCGGACGCACGCACACGCTGCCAATAACTCCAGTCATTGAGTTTGTCGATATGTTCCGGGTAACACGCACAGCGTCTTTGGATCACCCCCAACATATCCGGCCGCTCAGGTTCACCAGTGAATAGCTGCATCTCAAAGAAACCGGATTGCTTCAATGCTTCAAAAGCCTTGGCAATGTTTGATAGATGATCAAGATACAAGTAAAGCGTTTTGCCCTGCTCGGTATTCGGAGCAAGTGACTGAGCGGATTGCTCGGCAAATTGTCGTAAATGCTGTGAAGTCGAATCAGCCAATGTCGTCTGTGGCAATTCACCAAGCCGTTTGGTCAGGCGATCCATCCACTGCATCTGCTGCTGAAGATGCTCCCAGTCCGGACCCCCCCGTTTCCAATCTTCTCCCAAGACCTTTGCCAACGGATGATCTGGTGCTCGCAGTTGGTCGTCGAGTCGCTTGAGTTCAAGCAACTCTGTGAGGATGTCTAACAGGTTGGTGGCATTGAGTTGCTGTCCGGGTTGCAGGAACAGTGAAACCTGTTTGCGGACTTTGCGTTGGGT
>JBICHS010000127.1:0-12447 GCA_043101135.1 Phycisphaeraceae bacterium JB051 | reverse complement strand
CCATGTCCTGACGATCCTGCTCGTCAGCAGCAATAATGCCTGAGAGCAGTTCCTGTGTTTCGTCGATGAGTTGGTTGATTTGCTGACGTTGGTCGGATTGCACGTCGTCTTTGAGTGACTGCCACTGTTCACGGATGGGGGCGATTTGCTGGCCCAGTTGCGTGAGTTGTTCAACAAGAATTTTCCGGGCCCCCAGTACGCCCAGAAGTTGAACAGCGTCCTGTTGCTGCACCAGATCGCGTTGCTTGTCACTGAGCATTTTGAGCTTTAAATAAAGCTCTTTTTGCTGAATGAGCAATTCGACAAATGCTTGAGATGTGCTGGTCATTCCTTGACCTTTCTGCCCGGCAATCCTTGCCAGGGGTTTGGGTGATCCGTCAGCGATTAAGGCTGACGGTTTTTAAATTCGTGTTTGACACATTACGGTGTCTTGGTGCTGGCAAAGAGATCCAGTTCATTGGACCATCGCAGCCAATCCTCCCAGTGTTTACGGCCCATGGGCATCGACGGATCCTTGAAGGCTTCATCAGGAATCCGTTTAAGCTGGTAACGTGCCCGGTCGTTGGCTGCCCGTGCTTCCTGCATGGCGCCCTGTTCGCAATACGCGTTGACAATCTGAACCAAGGCAACCAGCGACGCGGGATGGTTTTCCCATTTGCGTGCAGCCAGATCGTAAAGCGTGATGGCATCATCCCAACGCCCTAAATCGTAGGCACAATCGCCCCTGAAAAAATAGGCGTTTCTGAAATAGGTCATCTCAAGATTGTTGAGCGTCTTGGGATTGCGGGCTTCAAACTGATTGATCGCCTGAGAATAAAGCACGCCTGCACGCTCAAGATTACTCACGCGAAGCTTCTGAAGCTCCATCCGCTTGGCCTGGGGCATGGGGTCAGACAATGTCTTATTGATATCACCAACCGAAAGGCGATAGCTTTCAGCAAGACGGTAGCGAAGCAACGGGGATTGCTCAGCATTGCCATAACGTTTTTCGTCAATGGCTTCTTCGAGCCTGGTGATCGCTTTGAGATATTCACCGGTGGAGAAGTACAACTTACCCAACTCGATTAATGCATCACGATACGCATCACCTTCGGGCGTCACCGCCTGGTTGTCGGTCAGAACATATTGGAGGGTGCGTTCAGCCTGCTCGGGTTCGCCCATCTCGATCATGCACTGAGCCATGGGGACCAGTGAGGAGATCGCCGCTTCGGACTTGGGATGTTTCTCAATGAGTTCTTCAAAGAGTTTGTAGGCAACTTTGTACTGACCATCCGCCTGATACGCCAAAACCAGGTGTTTGATGGCAAGGACAAAACGCGGGTCATTGGAACGCACGCGGGCAAATTCGCGATAGGCGTCGATGGCTTTGTCCCACATCTGAGCTTTGTCGTAGTTCTGGCCGGCGTTCCAGAGACTGTTGCCATGGGCATGGTCGTCTGCAATGGTGACAGCGAGGGCATGATCATAGAAGTAATCACCACTGCGACCGTACTGCAAAGCTGCTTCCTGATTGGCCAGTTGAAAGGCCTTGTGATTTTCTTCGGAAGCAAATGCGTCCACCGGCGCGGTGTTCTGGAGTTTGGTGGCTTCGGCAGTATAGGCATCACCGAGCTTTTCATGCGTGATGGCAAAGTCGGCCAAAATGCGGGGTGGCAGGTTCTCACCGTAAAGCGGCTTGAGCGTGGAAAGATAGCTTAACGCCTGACCAAACTGATCCTGACCATACTGCAACTCAAAGTTGTCATGAGCAATCTTGACCATCAGGTCTTTGTGGCGATCAAGCGGATGCGGGTGATCCAGAATCGTCTTGGCAGCAAGGAGCAAATGCTTTACGGCCTGAGCGTGGACACCCAAACGCGATTCGCTGTCGGCCTGGCCAATGGTGGCATCAACAAACTCATCCGTCGCACCATATTTCATGGCAGCGGTCGAGTAAATTTCATGTGCCTTGCGCACATCACCTGAGAGTGCCAAGGTAATCTGAGCCATGCCCACGAGAACCTGGGCGTTAAGCGTATCCTCCGGTTGCAGACTTTTCTGAGCCGACTGATACCACTGCATGGCCAGTTCATACTGCCCCGCCATCTGGTACGCCTGGGCCAATCGGAGTTTCACCGGGCCAAGATCATCTTCACCGCCATCATCACGCAAACGGATGTAGCGCAGATGCAGGTAATCAACCACACGACTCACATCGTTGGTCTGCATGAGCAGTCGGGCATACTGGGCAACACCCCAAACCTCGGCTTCGCGTTTACGATCCGCATCGGTTTCGTATTGAAGCTCAGCAAAGAATGCGTCATACCATTTGAGCAAGTCATCAGCCGTATCACGACGACGAGCAATCTGCTTGTTGATGATCTGCTGAATGAGTTGCCATTTGTAGTTGCGATCAGCCAGTTCGACTTCGTCAATCTTATCCAATGCTTCATCGACACGATCAAGACTCACAAGCGTGGAAGCCCAACGGGCAAGGTGTTCACCGTCGAAAGGATATTCATGACCATCAGCTCGCAGGTAGCAGGCGACGATCTTGTTATAATTCTCCGTGCTGGGGATGTCTTCCTCGATGATCTGCTTGTAGACCATGTCACCCCAGAGCTGCCAGAATCGACCGCGGATGCGTGGCTCGGTGGTTTCGACATCAATGAACTGCTGATCATGGGCAAGTTTCTCGTAAGCACTTTCCAGATCGTTTGCCCGGATATAGGCCTGCACGGAGTCGAGCGCTTTGTCGAAGTTGCGAGGCTCTTCACTGGGCCATGCCACAACCAACCCCATGATCATGAGGATGGTCCCGAGGATCAGCGTCGGCGTCTGCCAGTTGGCTGACCAATGGGGTGTGCCGGATTCGTAGCCTGACATTTCACCGAGCGATTCGGTGTCAGCTGCGTCATCCTGGGGTTGTTCGGGGGCCTCTGCCATACGTTTTAATAATCCTGTCGAGCGATTGGGATCAAACCACCATCAAGCATTGATTGAACTAGACAATTTCCTGAAGCTCATTGCGAATTTCTTCCATGGAACAGGTTCGCTTGAGTTCGATGATTTTTCGCAGTCGGGCGAAGGTTTCCTCGCCATAAACCCGGTGTCCCCCTGCTGTCCATTCGGCTTCCTGAATTAACCCCCAACGCGTGTAATTGTGCAGGGTCTGACGGCTGAGTCCGGAAAATTCAGCCAACTCACCAATGCGATACCGTTTTGGGGGCAGATCTGCCATCGCTTGAGTGGAAACTTCCGGGGTAGCCTGTTTGGTGGTCTTGGTGGATGTTGCCGGGGCGTCTGCCATTTGGGGCTTGGTTGTGCGGATCACAAATGGTGGACTTGCGGTGGACATCTACTCAAAACCTTTCCTGCCGGGTGTCATTGGGCCGAGGAAGGCATTTGTGCAATCCTCAAAGCCGTGTTGGGTTATTCGGACGTTGACGAAAGTCCGATAGGTCCTTTGACACTTTTACGCTTTGACGTTTTGACATATCGACAAATTGCCCCAAGTTCCTTAATTTTCTGATGCTTAGCCCACAAATGGGTGTTGAAGGCCCATCCGATAACTGCGCAGGAATGACCGCCGAGCGCAAAAATTGCGGTCCAATAAGAGTTTAACGTGATGATGGCATAGACGATTAGCCACAGCCCCAATGTGCCTCAGACCGAGCTTAACCGTGAATTGTTGATAACTTGTGGGAAAAGTTTTTTAATAACGAAATGATCTGTCAACTTGCCGGAACATTGTTCATTCACTGGCATGGCAACAGCAACAGGCTTGAGTACAGCCCACTGTCCACCGCACACCCTCTTGGACAGTCTTTTATTTTCGTTGAATGACTGGGAGCGTTCGCTGATCGTCGGGCATTGTAAATTGCCAATGATCCACGATGTCACCCCACTGTATCTGAAGCTTTTGCTCCTTGAGTTCACTCACCTTCGGCAAACCATCTTGTGGGCGATATGGCAGGATCAATATTTTGAACCCAGGGCTCACACTGCTACTGGAGATCACCAGACGTTTGCCAATCCCAAAGGACTTGGCCGAACCACTGCTGGGTGTCCGGGCCACGTGATAGGTTTCCAACCTGATCGGCAGGTAACTGTCGGTCATTCGGTTGTCCGTCGGATCGGCAGCATGAATCACCTTCACCCAGAGTCGCGGGGCATTGTCATCTGCATTTTCGGATTTGAGAATAACATGGTCTGCAGCAATCTTTTCAATCACCAGATCATCAGGCACCTGCATCAGCCATTCATAGAGATGCACATCATCGTCTTTGCGGATGTCATCGACGATCAACACGTAGGGTTGTTCACCACGTACGAAAGTCGCTGTGCGGAATGCATACCTAACCGGATTATTGATTGCCCGATGGGTGTAGAGATCATTCTCCAACCAGGGTTTGTCATCAGCAGTCTGCGAGTCGGAACTATGCTTGATCACCTCCGGTTTGGTTTCGGGCTCCCATTGGTAATCTTTGTTAGCTGCTTGCCCCAATCGCGTGCCGAAGGTGTAGCGGTATTGGTATGGATAGGCGATGTCAGCGGTGATACTGTCATAAAGGTCGGTGCTTTGTTGGTTGAGAATTTTGCCGGAGGGACAGAAGAAGCCTTGCCCTTTGCCATCGATTTGTATGATGCTGTGCATGAAGGATTCGGATTGATGGTAACCACGGTCGATGACCCATTTGCGTCCCAGTGCCGAGAGTGTGAAATCACCTCGGTTGGCATGGGCGTGTGATGGGCCGTAGACGTCGGTGCGACATTCAAAGTGCATCACCGCCGCATCGCGTTGCCAGGCGTTGCGCGAGATCATCAGACCGCGGTTTGGACCATAGAAAGACAAAGGCAGGTTCAATGATGCGGGGTCCCACGGGACTTTACTTTGTTCATGGGCAACATTGTTATCAACCCCCCATTGTGTTGCTAAAGGCACGCGTCCTTTGCCTGGACTCTTGTCCCATTGACTGCCATAGAGCGCCAAGGTCAACAGGTCACCACGGTACTGCACACCGCTGTAATCATCGCGCACACGGTTACGCCAGACAAAGTCGACCACCGGATCATTGGGGAAAACACACTTAAGCGCAACATAGTTAGCAAGCAATCCGCCATTGTCATTGGGCGTGTCACCATGCTGTGAGAAGTGATAACCAAACGGCTCGATGGACTGCACATACCAGTTGATGGTCTTGGCATAGTTGGGATGACGAAAGAGATTATCACCACGTTTGGCGATAGCAATCATCGCACGTGCCGCGTTATTCATCCCGAAATTGTAGTAATGCATGCCCTCGGTCGGCGTACCGTTGGGGCCGATGGCATAAGTCAAATAGTCATTGATGAGTTTGACCGTAGCCGGATAAATCGTCGCGTCATATCCCCGCTCACCTTCAATACACAATGCGGTGGTCAGCAGATATGTACCATGGGTGTAGAAGTTGTAGGTCGCTTTATGCGCAGGCTTGTCCATGCCATGCGACTTTCGGCCGTGGGTGGACTTGGCAATGACACTGCGAACAATCTCGCGTTGCTCGTTGGTCATGAAGTTGTAGGCAAAGTCATACGCCAGCGCGAGATTCTCGTTGGGATTGACATTCTTATAGCCAAGGGGCGTGTGGTTGCCACCATAGACATTGGCGTAGGTAGTGATGGCTGCGGCGACCTCCTTGCCGCGCTTATTGTCGTCTGCAATCAGGCAATCGAAAGCCTGAAGTTGCAACATGACCGGGACATTGTTGGCCCACCAATCATTGGCAGCAAGTTTCAAAGCATTGTCTTTACCTTCAACCAATGCACGATAGGTTTCGTACAGCGGTTCACCTTGACGTGACGCATAACTGAGCCATGCACGAATGCTCTGTGAGGCGCGTCGACCATAGGCTGTTTCACGCAATTGCGTGCGCAGTGTTGGCAAGTCCTGCGGGCTGATGAGGACACGTGGATGCACATACGGTTCAGGCACCGGGCTAAACCGTGAAAGATCCGGCTCAAGTGTCTGGGCAGTGATGGGGGTCGTGCAAAGAGTCAGTGCCATCGCAATCCACTTCAGTGATAAATGTAGATACTTCATTGATAGTCATGCTTTCTTCAAATCCGAGTGAAACTAATCGGCGTATTGGTGATCAGAATGTGGCTGGTTTAACGCCCTTGACGAGCCATGGGCCACCCACGGAGTTACTGATTTTGACAGCGGGTAAAGGCGGAGATTGCAGGTTACGGGCGTGGCCATCCAGGAAGTTGAGATTGGTGGACTGCCCCGGGTGACGCTGAGCAAGCGCCCTTTCAGTCGTCCCGGTTTGCGTGGCATCGGTATGGAATGTGAAGGTGCGAAACTTATCCTTTAGCCCATCAGCAACGAACACTTTGCCCGTCGGGTAAATGTACTCTTCAATGCGATAAGAAGGCCACTGTGCAACGGCACCGGAGGCGGTGGGGCCCAGGTGTGGATTGGCCCCGAAGGATGGGAAATTCCCGTTAAAAAGACCTTCGGGTTGTTCCGGGCAGGTGTAGACGTTGTTGGGATGAAAGACGGGTTTGGCATGGGCTTCAAAAGGTCTTTCCCCACCGGGAGCGCCAAGGTAAATGGCAAGCTGATTGGACCAGCCGTAACCGCCGAAGGTGCTGTTGGCACCATTGGGCAATTGGCCATCGTAATCGGCATAGTATCCGACCATGGCCACACTGATCTGTTTGAGTCTGGCCAGACATTGCGTGGTGCGTGAGGCTTTGCGTGCATTACCCAACGCGGGCAGAAGGATCGCGATAAGCAGGCTGATGATGCTGATGACCACGAGTAATTCAATCAATGTGAAAGCATGCTTCCTTTTCATGGGAAACTCCTGTGGTTTTTCGCTTGTTTTCAAGGCTTAAACGGATACCTTCCCGCCACACGACTGGCGGATGATCAACTGGGGGTGAACCCAGACTTTGGATTGTGTGACTTTCTCCGGCTGCGTGAGTTTGTCGATGAGCAATTGCGCAGCCTGCTGACCGATCTGTTCCGCCTGTTGACTGACGGTACTCAAACGCGGTCGAATGTATTGGCCTTCTTTCAGATCTCCGACACCGATGACCGCGACATCTTCAGGAACACGCAGGCCCGCATCGGTGAGTGTTTCAATCGTGCCGATCGCCGCCATGTCGGTGGAAGCAAAGATGGCAGAGAACTTTTGTTTGCTGTCGATGAGTTGGCGGACACCTTTCTGAGCTTCGGAAAGTCCAAAGTCATTGACCACTTCAACTGCCAACGGCTTGAGCTTTGCATCCGCCATGGCCTGCAGATACCCCTCATGTCGATTGCTGCTGGTGTTGCCAATGCAGGTCGAATAGAGATGGGCAATGTGTTGATGACCTTGTGCAATCAAATGCTCCGTTGCCATCCGGCCGATCTTCACATCATCAACATCAACAAAGGGAATATCCAACTCACCAGGCTGTCCATCAAGCAGGATCATGTTGACCTTGGCTTTGTGCAGTCGCTTGATCAGCGATTGATGGTCAGGCCACCAGGCTGTGATGATCAAGCCATCCACGCGACGTTGGCGGAGCATGGTGATCTGCTGATCCAGCAGCTTGGCATCGGAATGAAACTGGCAAATCAGAACCTGATAGCCCAACCGCGCAGCCTGTGTTTCGATGGCATCAAGAATCTGCGGGTAGAACGAATAGGTCACCGACGGGATCACCACGCCCAGCACATGCGTCTGCTTGGTCCGCAGGGATTGGACCAGCGCGTTGGGCTGAAAGTCGTACTTCTTGACCAGCTGCATGATCTTCTCGCGCTTCTGAGCGCCGACTTTATGCTCACGACCATTGAGCACGTGACTGACGGCGGTGCGCGATACACCGGCTTCTTTGGCAAGTTCCTGAATCGAGATCAAGGGATGGCTCCTGTGTCACGGGTCACTAGGTATCATATGTGACCTAGCTGTTTTTTCAACATTTCATTGCAGTTTTTTTTGTATCTCAAATCGTCCCGACCGGTGATGGACCTCCCCAGTGGACCGGCCTGACACACCACCCCCGCACAAATTCGGGCAGATGCAAAAGAATTTTGGGGAATTTCATCACATTGCATATCGCGCCTCTCCGTCTGCGCAGGTTCTGACTGATACGCATGC
Source organism: Phycisphaeraceae bacterium JB051 (assembly GCA_043101135.1). Classification (GTDB taxonomy): domain Bacteria; phylum Planctomycetota; class Phycisphaerae; order Phycisphaerales; family Phycisphaeraceae; genus UBA7800. The sequence goes on along the minus strand of JBICHS010000127.1, from coordinate 4,336 downwards.
ACAGGCAGGGATCCGCAAAATTTTTTGAGCTTTCTGAGCTTGCTTCGCTCAAGTTTGGATGTCTGTTAAGCCCAACATCGCAACCAACGGGGTCTGCGGAAAAAGATGACACGCAAGCACAAGCGAGTTGAAGAAATGAATAAAACCCTCATCACCACCATGTTAAGTTGCCTGATCCTTGTGGGCCTGAGCAACTTTGCCAAAGCAACCTATTACAACGACAACTGCAAGTACGATGGCAACGTCGTCGTGCGTGACTCGGCCGCATCGTCAGGCTACTACCTCAGTGGCACCAAAGACACTGACCTGCAAGTCGAAAAGAAATACGGTGGCTACAACAACATCTCCACCGGCACACTGAACCTGGACATCCGTGAAAAAACCAATCCCGGTTCCGACCCGGCAAGCTGGTATAACTTCCAGGCATACTGCCTTGAAATGAATCAGACCGCCAAGTTCGGCACCAATCCCACCGACACCTACGGCTGGGGCTATGAAACCTCCAGCCTCGCTGGCTACGCCGGTATCAGCAGCTCGGACCTGACCTTCCTGGGTAAACTCTGGGCCAACGCGTTTGAAACGTCCATGACCGGCGATGTCGAAGCTGCTGCTTTCCAGGCATTGATCTGGGAAACCGTGCAGGACAGCACGATTGATCTGGACGATGACAACTTTGACCTGTATCGCACGAACAACTTCACCAAAGATGTCTACGCCCTTGCCAACGAATGGATCGACAACATCAACAACGGCATCTGGACCGACACCGTTGAACTGTTCGTCCTCACCGATGACTGCTCACAGGACTTCATCACCACGGTTCCCGAACCTTCAAGCATGGCCTTGGCACTCGTCGGTGGCTTGATGCTTCTGGGTCGCGGACGTCGTCAGCGTATCGCCTGATAGCAACACCCATCATCAAACCCAAGGGGTACTGAATTCAACCCCTTGTGCAACACAGGCCCAGTGGCGAGAGACGCGCTGGGCCTGTGTTTTTTTGTGTCTATGTTGAATGTTGAATCAGAAAGATGTGACGAACAACGCTCTGTAAGTATGTCGACCGCAATTCAAGACACACGTTACGAGGTCCACTTTGCGATCTCTTTGAAAATCTCCAAAGCTTTATCGCCAACCAAGCCACAAACAATGCCACAGGCCAGTGGCACCGCGACGAGTATCCACCACTGATCCAAGTCAGTCACCCACCACATCAGACTGATCGCAATAATCAAGCCCAGTACAAGTCCAATGAGTAACGCCGCAATTCGTTGAGCAATAAGATCAAGCATGGTGAAATGAGTTTGCGTTGTATGTTTCATTTTGTCAATGTGAATTCACAACAGTTAACTTTGAATAAAGCTAAATAAAAAACCGCGTCACATGTTGGACACGTGACGCGGTTTTGTTGTTTTATTTAATTGTCAGTGATTCAAGATCAAGGCGGCTAAACCGCAAGCGGTTTGCATGGGAATGCGAATCTACTCCCTATTCCCTAATCACTAATCACTGTTTTACGCTTTGTAGCGGAAGCGGCCACGGCTCTTGACGATGCCACGTTTGTTGGCTGCCATGTGTTCAAGGATGTGGAACAGCGTTTCGACTTCGTGGGGTTGGCCCATCTTGTCAGCGATCTGTTCGACGGTGAGATTTTCACCGGTTTCCTTAAGCCAATCGACGACCTTGCCTTGCAGTTCCAGGACGGTGGTCGCAGCCTTTTTGCCAGCTTCGACGCCGGGCTGATGGTAGGCGTTGATGTTGACCAGGGTGGCATAGAAACCAACAGCACGTTCGTAAAGCGCAATCAAGCTGCCCAGTGCAGGTGCGTCGAGTTTCTTGAGCGTGATGGTGATGGAATCACGGCCCTTTTCAGACAGCGCGGTACGGGTACCTTGCCAGAAGCCGTTGAGGTAATCACCGGAGGTAACGCCTTCTTCGACTTCGGGTGCAGTCTTGGCGATGTTGGGTGCACGGTCCTGCAAGACGACGATGAAGGTGGCAAAGAAGTTGTTGACACCTTCACGGAGCTGCTGAACGAATGCGTGCTGGTCGGTGGAACCCTTGTTGCCATAGACAGCGATGCCCTGGTTGACTTCGTTACCTTCAAGGTCGAACTCTTTACCGAGCGATTCCATGACAAGCTGCTGCAGATACCGGCTCATCAGAAGCAGGCGATCCTTGTACGGCAGGATGACCATGTCCTTGGCGCCAATGCCATCGGTGCAATGCAGCCACATCAAAGCAAGACGGGCTGCCGGGTTTTTCTTGGTGTCATCCAGACGGGTGACCTTGTCCATCTCAGCAGCACCTTGAAGCACTGCGTCGATGTCAATGCCTTGCAACGCTGCGGGAAGAAGACCCACTGCTGAGAGCACGGAAGTACGACCGCCGACCCAATCCCACATCGGGAAGATGTCGATCCAGCCTTCTTCCTTGGCAACATTGAAAAGCTGCGAACCATCGGAAGTCACGGCGACGGCCTGCTTGGCGAACTCCAGATCCTTGGCTGCAAAGGCGTGCTGGATTTCGAGCATACCGTTGCGGGTTTCCTTCGTACCACCGGACTTGGAGATGACCACGACCATGGTGCTCTTAAGACGTGCACCAAGATTGGCGACCACGCGATCAAAGCCATCGGGGTCTGTGTTGTCAAAGAAGTGAAGCGCCATCTTGTCACGCTTGGAACCCAGGCAGTCGGCCACGAGTTGCGGGCCCAAAGCCGAGCCACCGATGCCCACGATCACCAGGTCGGTGAAACGCGAGCTCTTGGGCGGGACGATTTCACGGTCATGCACCTTGGCAGCAAACTGCTTGATACGCAGGACGGTCTGCTCGATTTCATGAGCGATTTCGTCATTGGGTGCAAGATGCGGGGTGCGCAGCCAGTAGTGACCGACCATGCGACCTTCGTCAGGGTTGGCAATATCGCCAGCTTCCAGACCGCGCATCGCCTTGTAGGCTTCCTGCATTTTGTCTTCATGGTCGATGAAGAACTTGTTGGGGAAATCAACACGTGAAATATCAAGCTTCATGCCCACGGATGAGCATTCACAGAGATACTTGCGATAACGACGCCACAATTCCAACGAATCCATGGCATACCTCCTGAGTGTTTGAGGTGAAGAAATTTTAGAACTGACTGTGTGTTTTCTGGACAATCAGACGGTGGCGTTGATTGGTGTTGGGCTCAACAAGCTCAACAAGCAACGCCGGGAAAGAACGATCCGGGCGAAAGATTCCAGGAACGGGATACTTTTCGCCGTATTGATTCATCAGTGATTTAAGGGCAACCGAAGTCGTCTTGCCAGCGGGAATGGCATCCACGCGCGTGACATAACGCTGGTTCACCCAGACCTGCACGTCTTTGTAAGTCTTGACCGTGCGGTTGGTGATCTTGATGGACTTACGATCCTGAATGACTGTCATGTCCAGATCACCTGCAAACTGCTCCTTGGCAGCAGGATATTTCAGTGACCACAGCGGTGCAGGACCTTCGGGCTCAACCTCGGCTGCTTCAACCGTTTCAGCCACCGGAGCTGGTTCGGCAACGGGCTGGGGCGATGCTTCGACAGCAGCGGGTTGCTCTGTGACAACCGCATTGCCTTCAACCGGTGCCTGCGGATTGGTATCCATCACCACGCCGGTTTCAGGCTCAGGTGTCGGAATGGCGGTGGCCTGCGTACCTTGTTCACTGGTCGCTTCGGCAGCAGGTGCTGAAGACTTGCAACCGGAGAACAACATCAGACCCGAAAGCAGCAAAAGGCATAGCAGTCTTTGCGCAAGATAATTCATGTACCCGTCATCCTTCTATCTTGAAGTCAAAATCGACCTGGGATTCACACTATAATGCCTTGCATGACACAAATCGGCAAGCTGACAATCGATGCGCCCTTCTTCCAGGCCGGCCTGGCGGGGTATTCTGACACGGCCATGAGGCTCGTCGCCCGCAAGCATGGGTGCCCCCTCTGCGTGACCGAAGCCCTGCTGGATCAGTTCCTGATCAACGGCGGAAAAGCCTTGGTACAAGCGGAAATTGACCCGGATGACCACCCTATCGTCGGCCAATTGATGGGCTCCAATCCCGAGGATATTGCCAAAGGATGCCAGATTCTGGTCAAACTCGGCTATGACATTGTGGATATCAACCTGGCCTGCCCGGTGAAAAAAATCCGCAAAAAAGCGCGTGGCGGGCACCTGCTTTCCGAGCCGGACACGGCGATTGACATCCTCAAAGCGGTGAGACAGGCGGTGGGCGATGACGTGCCGTTGACGGTGAAATTGCGTCGCGGGACGGACGATTCGGCGGTGGCAACAGCCAATTTCCACAAGCTCTTCCAGG
>JBICHS010000126.1:0-4532 GCA_043101135.1 Phycisphaeraceae bacterium JB051 | reverse complement strand
GCGTTGAGGATGGCATCGGTGTCATTGCTGTTAAGCGCGGTTTTGAGTGCACCGAGTACGGCATGCAAAACCAGCAGGCGATCGACATTCTGCCCGCAAAGCTTTAATGACGTGGGCACATGACGGACCTCCATCGGCATGGAATTGATGTCGGTGAGATCAAGGTTGACGTTAAGCCCGATACCGATCATTGCTGCGAGTTTGCCATCGGATAACGGCATGGTTTCGACAAGGATTCCCGCGAGTTTCTTGCCTTCAAAAAGCAGGTCGTTTGGCCATTTGATTTGAAGATTGAGTTTGGTGACGGACTCGATTCCCAACGCCATCGCCACAGCTGTTGAGAAGGTCAGGCGGTTGATGGTGTGAACCGGATCGGTGTTGTTGCCAACCCAAGCACGGGAAAACAGCAGACATTTGCCGGGCGGCGCCACCCATTGGCGACCCATGCGCCCGCGCCCTGCGGTTTGGCTGTCCGCGATGACAACTGCAGCATCCGCATCGGCACCGTGATGTTCAATGAGTCGGCGGAGCACATCCTGCGTGCTGGCGGTCTGGTGATATACCTGCGTGATCGGTGCGATGGGTTTGAGAAAATCCCCCCACGTGCCGAGCCCTGCTTCGACGAGAACCACGCCGTTGACACTGTGATCAAACGCACAGCCATCGACTTCCAGCCGCGAGAGACTGTCACGGACATCCACTTCAGTGATCTGACATTTTCGGGCAAGTTCACTGATGTGTAGACCTGTATCTGTATGAAGCAGGGCGTTTAGGACTTGCCAATCAAGGTTGGGGGCGGAGCTCATGGTTTGATTTTAACATATCGACGATCAAGATCAGGGGCATGATCGGAATAAAGCTGTTGCGTTAATTCTTCTCACGCCCGCTTCGCTTAAGCCGCTAAGACGCGAAGGTATTCAAGACATTTTTTTACCACAGAGAACACAGAGAGCATAGAGATGAAAACAAAACAATTGTCTTGCTTACTTTACTCCGTGTCCTCTGTGTTCTCTGTGGTGAAAAATGTCTTTCCTGTATTGGCTTCGCGTCTTAGCGGCTTGAGCGAAGCGGGCGTGATGCATTGTCTTGTTCGCTTGAGACATGTCATCAAAGTGTCAGTAAACCAGCTTACTGCTCAATGATATCCAGGCCGATATCCAGCGTGGGGGCCGAGTGCGTGATGGCGCCCACGGAGATGCGGTCGACACCGGTTTTTGCGATGTTGCCAACGGTCTGCAGATTCACTGTGCCCGATGCTTCAAGCTGGACATTGGGGGCGAGTTTATCACGGATGGCGACGGCTTGTTTGAGTGTGTCACAATCCATGTTGTCCAGCAGCACCATGTCCACGCCACAGTCCAGCACACGCTTGAGCTGTTCGAGGGTGTCGACTTCCACTTCGATGAACTTGGGCGGATTCTCCGTTTGACGCACGGTTGCAAAGCTGGCTTTGAGTGCATCACCAAGCTGTTCAAGTGGGATGTGGGCGATGTGGTTGTCCTTGATGAGGATGGCATCGTAAAGGCCGATGCGATGATTCTGCCCACCGCCGCAGACGACCGCATACTTGGCCAAAGATCGCAGGCCGGGGATGGTCTTGCGGGTGTCATAAATGCCTGCGTTGGTCCCTTCGGTGAGTTTGACGAATTGCCAGGTCATTGAGGCGATACCGGAAAGGTGGGTCATGAAATTCAGCGCAACACGTTCGAAGCTCAGGATGCTGCGCAGCGGCCCGGTGACGGTGGCTATTTCGCAGCCGGGGGTGAGGGTGTCGCCGTCTGCCATGTGTTCGGTGACTTGCAGTTGCGTGTCGTAGATGCGGGCGACCCATTGCAGCAGGGCGCCACCACAGAGTTTGCCTTCCTTGCGGGATCGGAAGGTTGCCTTGGCCATGCGGGTGGGTTCGATGAACGTCTGGCTGGTGATGTCGATCGACCCCGGGCCCATGTCCTCTTCCTTGGCATTCTGGATCAGGAACAGGCATTCGGTGGGGGAGACGTATTGTGTAATCTGTGGCATGTTGCTTCACTTTTTAATGTCGAAAGTAACACGATACGACAGTTCGCTCACAGGTTCAAAGATCACACGGTCGCCAATGTACAAATCGTATTCATCAAACAGTCGGGACCAGCCGCGGTATTGCAGGATTTTCTTGGGCGTGATGATGGTTTGAATGACATGATCATCGGGCAGGTGCAGTGTCAGCTCATCGCCGACATTGAGTTGGCTCATGTGTTTGGCCATGCTGATATAGCCGTTTTTCAAAGCGCCGTCGGTGAGTGTCACGGCAAACGGCAGGGGGATGTCCACCGGGTCAATCACGAACCATGCCAACCCCTGTGAAGGCTTCATGGCTGGGCCGACATGTGTTGGCAGGACATCACGGAGCGTGACGAAGGTGGCGTACTTTGCCCTGGCTTTGGTGATGAACCAGTAGTCTTCGCTGCCACAGACGCGGGCGTTGTATTGGTCGTAAAGCTTGCGGAGCTTGGCGGGGGTGAGGTTGTCGTAAAAGTCGACTTTGTCCGCGATAGCTGTCGCGCGGAAGGGGCCTGATGATTGCTTGAAGTAGATCCGTTGCCCGGGTTGGATCTTGCCAAACGGAGCCAGGGCATTGCCGGTGAGTCGGCTTTCGACGGTTTTGATCCCGGAAAGAATCAGATCAAGATATTGTCTTTGAAGGATGGCAATATGCTGATGCATGTTTGCGATTGTAAACGATCTTGGGCGTGAGTTGGCGTGTTGTGGGTGAATGGGTTTAAGACATTTTTTAGCCACAGATGCACACAGATGAACACAGATAAAGGCAGCAAGGCAATGCCTCACGCTCGCTTCGCTCAAGACGCAAAGACGCGTCGTTTGCCTGTCAGTTTCTTGGCGTCTTTGCGGGCTTGGCGTGAGAAATGTCTTAAATATCTGTGTCTATCTGTGTGCATCTGTGGCTAAAAATGCCTTGATCACCATGATTCTCAAAATGTGCAATTTCGCTCACGATTGACATGAACGCTCGTGGCGGAGATTGGGCATTGACTTGATTTTGTGGAATGTCTACCATACCAAAACATCTTTTCGTACTGGTACGAATAGGGCAAATAATCAATTTTTCAGGAGACGGGCACATGGCGTCCAACGATAAGTCTGTGGCATTGGGACTGACCCCGAGTTTTGGTTTTGGTGATCGTATGGGGCTGGCAACGCCGGGACACCTGGCGTCACTGGTGGCAGAGGGCGGCCCGATTCGTGGCATCTTCGCTCAGCAGTCCATCCGTGAAATGAGCCGTACACAGCGTACGCCCACCGACGTGATGTCCGCCGCTGCCAATGTGCTTGTTGCTGAAGGCTATGACAAAGAATGGGGCTCGGACGCGGACCACCTCAAGACCGAAGCCGATGTGGACTACACAGCTGACGCCGGTTTCGTGTTCTTCACCATTGACCCCTCAGACTATGTGGATCAAAAGGCTGACAACTACTCCGCTGAACTGGTCGCTGAAAAGTTCGCTGCTATCGCTGAGCAAACCCCGTGGACCAAACAGTACATCGGTAAAACACTCAAGCTTGCCAACGGCACGGAACTCACCTTCGACGAGCTTTCCGTCAAGCGTGCAGCGGTCAAGTACGGCACTGCCATCGCCCACACCTGGAAGCTTGCGGATTACATCAAAGACGCTGCTACCAAGCGTGGTCAGGATTATGAAATCGAACTCTCCGTCGACGAAACCGAACAGCCCACCACACTCGTCGAACACTACATCATCGCTCAGCAGATCATCGAGCACGGCGTCAAGCTCGTGAGCCTGGCACCGCGTTTCATCGGTGAACTGGAAAAGGGCGTGGACTATAAGGGTGATCTGGCTGCGTTGGAACAGTCGATGAAGGACCACGCTGCGATCGCTCGTGAACTTGGTCCCTACAAACTCAGCCTGCACTCGGGTTCGGACAAGTTGTCAATGTACACCTTGTTCAGCCGTGCGACCGAAGGGCTCTTTCACGTCAAGACGGCGGGCACCAGCTATCTCGAAGCGCTGCGTGTGGTTGCTCGTCATGACGAAAAACTTTTCCGTCAGATCATCGACTTCTCCCGTGAACGTTACGACACCGACAAGGCCACCTATCACGTCTCAGCGACCTGTGACAGTGCACCAGCTCAAAGCGATGTGGCTGACATCCGTGAGCTTGAAGGTCTGTACCTGGAACACTGGGAAGACGTCGATACCAACAAGCCCGGCACCGGCTTCGTCGCTCCCGGCCGTCAGATTCTTCACTGCACCTTCGGCTCCGTGCTGACTGACCCCGTCATGGGCAAGGCCGTTGCCGACCTGGTCAAAGCCGAACCGGGCACATTCAAGGACGTTTTGGCGCTGCACTTTGGTAAGCACCTGATCGCGCTTCGTGCAGGGATGTAATGCAAAATTGGGTTTGGGGTGTGGGGTTTAGGGTGTAGACAAAAGCAAGTTGCATTTGAACAATCATGTGACTTTACCCCACACCCCAAACCCTAGCCCCAACACCCTTGTCTTTTTTTACGAAAC